>JAYULP010000353.1:0-8786 GCA_043763445.1 Polaromonas sp. | reverse complement strand
GAAACCGTGCATCAAACACACTGGCAGCGCCTTGCGTGGTCATTGCCAGCAGCCGGTCAGCCGGCGGCTTTTCAGACGCTAAAAATGCCGTCCAGCTCGCATGGCGAACTACAGGCGTGTACTCGTGATAGTCCAAACCGGCGCGGCGCATTTGCTTGTCATCCATTGAAAACCCGAGCGGCTCAATCAAGTGCAAGCGGCAACCCGTATTGGCCGCCAGCCGGATTACGTTGCCCGTGTTGGGTGGAATTTCTGGCTCGACAAGAACAATATTGAACATGCACCTATTGTCGTGCTGCATCAACAGGCCAGCCGGGCCGTCAGGCCTCGGTTCGCGCGACCACGAACACCGTGACTCGCCTTGCACCAGCCTCACGCAGTGCTTGTGCCGCTGCCAGCACCGAGGCTCCGCTGGTCATAACGTCGTCAACTAACGCAATATGCCGACCCTCCGCGCGCGACACCTGCAAGGGATCAACCGCAAAAGCGCCCTGCACATTGCGCAGTCGCTGCGCCAACGGCAACTCGCTTTGGGGCAACGTGTGCTTGATTCTCAGCAGCAAGGTAGCGCTCGCTTGGGCTGGCGTGCCACTGTGTCGTACCAAGGCTTGTGCCAAGGTCCACGACTGGTTAAAACCGCGCTGGCCCAAGCGCTGGCCCGTCAACGGCATGGGCACGACCAAGTCATTGGCCGTCATACCCCGCAAACTGCTTACAGCAGCTGGGCTGCGTAGCATCAACCCTGCAAGCAACGCAGCCCAGCCAGAGTGCTCAGAAAACTTGTACTGGCTGATCAGGCCAGACCACGGAAAGGCGTAAGGCACCGCCGCATGCACCTCGTCGAACGGCGAGAGCGTCTTCTGGCAGCTCAGGCAGTCCAGCGGCAGCGCTCTGTGGCCACCTGACAAATCCGCTGCAAGCCGAAGCGCGCAACGCCGACAACGCCGCACGGCGGGCATAAACCGACTGCTGCAGGCTTGGCAAACGGCCTGGCTTGGCCAGCTCAAACAAACCACGCACTGGCTGACAGACAGCTGCGGCGCGCACGTGGCTTTAAAAAACTCTAAAAATTTAAACACCAGCTCAATATACTCGCCGCAATACCGTTCAGTTGCGAGCGGTTGCACCTTTATCAGCAGCAGTTAGCCTATGGCCGTCGCCCAGCACCCACCTACCCTCGACCCGACGGCTGTCAGCCGTTGGCAACACATAGCGCCCTCACGCTCGCCATGGCTGCATGAGGAGGTCGCGCGCCGGATGTTGGACCGCTTAACTTGGATTAAGCGCCAACCGGTGCAATGGGCCCACTGGGGCGCTGTTCGCGGTGGTCAAAACGCACACCATGAGCTCAATGCGCGCTACCCGCGTGCCCGGTCCTTTGTGGTCGAAGCCCTTGCCAGGCATGCCCAATACGCGCTTGCGCATCTGGTCAAGCCTTGGTGGAGCCCAAGCGGATGGCGGCGTAAGGGATCAGTGGTGAGCGCGCCGCCGGCCGCCAGTTGCGAGCTGGTGTGGGCCAATATGCAACTGCACGAATCAGCCCAGCCGCAAGCCCTGATCGAACAATGGCACCGCCTGTTGGCGGTTGACGGGTTCTTGATGTTCTCTTGTTTGGGGCCTGACACCGCACGCGAGGTGCATGATGTTTATGCCGCTATGGGTTGGCCCGTAGCCGGGGCGTCATTCACCGACATGCACGACTGGGGCGACATGCTGGTGAACAGCGGGTTTGCGGAGCCGGTAATGGACATGGAGCGGATCACGCTGACCTATGCAACGCCGCAGCGACTGGTCGGGGAGCTTGTGGAGCTGGGACGCAATTTGCATCCCGCACGCTTTAACGCTTTGCGCGGCAGGGGTTGGCGGGCAACGCTTGAGCAGGCGTTCAGTTTGCACGGCAAGCGTGACGCGTCTGGCCAGCTGGTGCTGACGTTTGAGGTGATCTACGGCCACGCTTTGAAGGCCGCACCCCGAATTAAAATGAGCTCGCTAAGCTCAGTGTCTGTGGCCGACATGCGCAGCATGCTCAACACACCCTACAAGCGGGAGTCATCGTCCAGTTTTTAACGGCTCGGTTCAAACCAATTGACGGCTTTCAAGCCGCTGGCGGCGCGCAGTCTGCGCTTGACGTGGCTATACTTAATTCGTAATTTTGGGCATATTCCCAATTGTGGTGTGGCAAAAACTTGGTCTTGTTATGCCGCCGCCCCGAGCGTTTGACTGAAATGCCAACGCGTAGTTAAGGACAAGTACCATGCAACGGCTTGCATCCGATTTGTGGCTCGCCGCCCCAGCCGACCCCTCAAAGCATGGGCATCAGCCCGTGCAGTGGGTGCTCAAACGCAACTGCTGCCTCTCGCCCCGGCAGCTGCTGCGTTTTTACGCCTCCCTATGCGTCGTCTCATTAGGAATTGCTTTTTTCTTCTGGCGTATGGGCGCCACAATGGTGATGCCATTTGCTGTCCTTGAGTTAACTGCTGTAGCCGTTGCATTGGTTTTTTATGCCCGGCATGCGGGTGATGGCGAGAAAATTGTGCTCAGCGACGGACAGTTGATGGTGGAGCTTGAAGTCGCCGGCAAAGTACGGCGGGCACAGTTCAATTCGCAGTGGGTTCGGGTGGAGCCCGAGCGGGGCAACGGCTCGCTTATTTCACTGTCGGGCCAAGGGCGCCTGGTGCGTGTTGGCCGGCATGTGCGACCGGAATTGCGGCCTGCGTTGGCTCAAGAAATCCGCCGAGCTCTACGAGCGGCATAAACATGTGTTGCACAAAGGCGCAAGTTTCAAAATCGTCGGCTGTCAGTAAAGCCGGTGACTTTATAATGCGAAGCGACGCTGACTCAGCAGTCAACCGCTGTCGACTTTTGGTTGAACGCTGGTGGCCGTTTCAGACGACCGGGACAAGCTTCAAGCAACATTCTCAGACACACAGCAAGCCAGAAAAAATGATCACGATGAACGTATGCAACACCTTGCGCCAGACAGTGCGGCGACGCCTTGACCGTGCAGGCCTGATTTTGGTTTCCACCTCAGCTTGGCTCAGCACTGCTGCGCATGCGGTTGGCGACCTCCGTGGCGGCCCGGCGGTCAATCAGTTGAACCTTCATCCGGCAGTCACACGGGTTGCCGTGGACCAAGCGTGGTTGCATTGGTTCATGTTGGCAATTTGCTTAGCAATTTTTCTTGCCGTGTTTGGTGTGATGTTTTATTCCATCTGGAAACACCGTAAATCGGTAGGGCACAAATCTGCCAACTTTCACGAGTCAACCGCAGTGGAGATCGCTTGGACGGTGGTGCCGTTTTTGATTGTTATTGCGATGGCCTTGCCGGCAACCAAGGCAGTGGTGTCTGAGAAAGACACCACTAGCGCTGACCTAACCATCAAGGCCACTGGTATGCAGTGGAAGTGGGGCTATGACTACATCAAAGGCGAGGGCGAGGGCCTAGCAGTGCTGTCCACACTGGACAACAGCCACCGCATCATGTCCAGCCAAGGTGGTCCAAAGTCAGGTGAAACGGTAGACAACTACTTATTGAAAGTTGACCAGCCGCTTGTTGTTCCAGTGGATAAAAAAATCCGCGTCATTACTACGGCTAACGACGTAATTCATGCTTTTATGGTGCCTGCGTTCGGCATCAACCAAGATGCTATTCCCGGCTTTGTGCGGGACACTTGGTTTCGGGCGGAAGAAGTAGGTGATTTTTATGGCCAATGTTCCAAACTGTGCGGTAAAGAACACGCCTACATGCCGATTCACGTCAAGGTGTTGTCTGCGCAAGACTACACAGCATGGGTTGCGAGCAAGGGTAAAGAGGCAGCGGCAAAGGCTGACGATCCGGCCAGAGTTTGGGCAATGGCTGACATCAAGCCTCGCGGGGAGCAGGTCTATGCTGCAAACTGCGCCGCTTGTCACCAAGCCAGCGGCAAAGGCGGTGGAGCAATTAAAGCCTTGGATGGCTCTGCTGTTGTACTCAATGCAGACCACAACAAGCAAATTCAGATATTGTTAAATGGTGCTGCCGGCGGCGCCATGCCGTCTTGGAAAGCACTCAGCGATACCGACATCGCGGCAGTCATTAGTTACACCAAAAATAACTGGTCTAACCAAACCGGACAAATTGTGCAGCCAGCAGAAATTGTGGCCGCGCGAAAATAAACGACACCAAAGACTGCCTTAGCTTGGCGGGCAGCAGTTGAAATATTATTGGCGTGACCATTTTGTCGGCCAAAAAATAACAGTCCCGGGTTTTTTTTACCCGTTTTAGGCCCCAAAGGAAGTAAAGATGAGTGCAGTTTTAGACCATCACAATCCAGCGCATGACGGTGCGCACGATGATCACGACCATCATGCGCCGACCGGTTGGCGTCGCTGGATTTTTGCAACCAATCACAAAGACATCGGCACGTTGTATTTGCTATTTAGTTTCAGTATGCTAATGCTGGGTGGTGTGTTGGCCTTGGGTATTCGGGCTGAATTGTTCCAGCCTGGACTGCAGCTAATGAATCCCGAGTTGTTCAATCAGCTCACCACCATGCACGGTTTGATCATGGTGTTTGGTGCGATCATGCCGGCGTTTGTTGGTTTTGCTAACTGGATGATTCCACTGCAAATTGGCGCGTCAGATATGGCTTTCGCACGTATGAATAATTTTAGTTTCTGGCTAATGATTCCTGCGGCCTTGCTGTTGGCGACGTCGTTCTTTTTGCCGGGTGGTGCGCCGGCGGCTGGCTGGACGTTGTACGCTCCGCTGACGCTACAAATGGGTCCTTCGATGGATTCCAGCATATTTGCGCTGCATCTGCTGGGTGCGTCATCCATCATGGGATCAATTAATATTATTGTCACGATATTAAATATGCGTGCGCCGGGCATGACTTTGATGAAAATGCCGATGTTTTGTTGGACTTGGTTAATTACCGCTTATCTTTTAATTGCGGTGATGCCTGTTCTGGCTGGCGCCATCACTATGACGCTAACGGATCGCCACTTTGGCACCAGCTTTTTCAACCCGGCTGGCGGTGGCGACCCGGTGATGTACCAGCATATATTTTGGTTTTTTGGCCACCCCGAGGTCTACATCATGATTTTGCCCGCTTTTGGCATTATTAGCCAGATCATTCCCGCGTTTGCACGTAAACGGTTGTTTGGTTACGCATCCATGGTTTACGCTACCGGCTCAATTGCTATTTTGAGTTTCGTCGTTTGGGCGCACCACATGTTCACTAGCGGTATGCCGGTAACAGGGCAGTTGTTTTTCATGTATTCGACGATGTTGATCGCAGTGCCAACAGGTGTGAAAATTTTCAACTGGATTGCGACAATGTGGAGGGGCTCAATGACATTTGAGACTCCTATGCTGTTTGCCGTAGGTTTTATTTTCGTGTTTACTATGGGCGGTTTGACAGGTATGGTGCTGTCAGTTGCACCGATTGATATTCAACTGCATGACACCTACTATGTGGTGGCGCATTTTCATTATGTTTTGGTTGCTGGCTCTTTATACGCCTTGTTTGCGGGTTACTATTATTGGTCGCCCAAGTGGACGGGTGTGATGTACAACGAAACTCGCGGCAAAATTCATTTTTGGTGGTCGCTGATTTCGTTCAATGTAACCTTTTTTCCGATGCACTTCCTAGGGCTTGCTGGTATGCCGCGTCGTTATGCTGACTACCCAATGCAATTCACCGACTTCAATATGATCGCTAGTGTGGGTGCCTTTTTCTTTGGCTTCGCTCAGGTGTACTTTTTTGTGTTCGTTGTTATCCCGACTATGCGCGGCAAGGGCCTTAAAGCTGCCCAAAATCCGTGGGTGGACGAAGGTGGAAAAGGCGCAGAAGGCTTGGAGTGGGAAGTTCCATCGCCCGCCCCCTTTCACACTTATGAAACACCGCCCAAACTTGATATTACGGCGACGAGAGTTTTGGCATAACGCTTGTGGATATTCAGATGCCTAACCTTGAACAAAAAAAGAACAATAAACGATTGGCATTGGTACTGGCGACCATCGCGCTGGTTTTCTTTGCAGGTATTGTGGGTAAGAAGTTTTTCTTGGGGTAGGTAGTAACTACTGCCGTGTACGACGTGAGCTATTGAAGTCCCGTTACAAATTCAAGAAACTGAAACTGAAACTGAAATCGAAACTGTAAGCTATGCGTGTGAAACGAGAAAACACAAAAATGGTGGGCAAGCTGGCCGTCATTGTGTTGGGTATGTTTTTGTTCGGCTATGCGTTAGTTCCCTTGTACCGCGCCATTTGTGAGATGACGGGCATTAACGTGCTAGCGCTGTCAGACCGTCAGTCGGGTGTGACTGCACCAAAACTACCCGTTAATACACAGATCGACCGAACAAGAATCGTCACCGTTGAGTTTGACGCAAATTCGCGTGGACCATGGCACTTCAAACCTGCGCAAAATTCGGTGCAAGTGCATCCAGGTGAATTGACCACGGTGATGTATGAGTTCCAAAATAGCCAGAATCGCGCTATGTCGGCTCAGGCTATTCCAAGCTATGCACCAGCTCAGGCCGGTGCTTACTTTAACAAGTTGGAGTGTTTTTGTTTTAACCAATACACCTTGGCACCGGGCGAAAAAAAGCAGTGGCCAGTGGCGTTTGTAATCGACCCTAAGCTGTCAAAAGACGTGAAAACTATCACATTGTCGTATACCTTTTTTGAGGTGGGGGGGCGGACGCCGGCCGCGCCAAGCGCTGCAGCTCCCAAGTCTGAGTCGGTTGTCGCAGCACTGGTGAGTAAATGAAACCGAATCATGTTGGGTCTGCGTTGCGGCGAAAAATCTCGTTTATTCGCACAATGAGGGCAGTTTTGTGGTCGTTTGTTGGCTTACGCTCAAGGGGTGAGTCGGAAAAAGATGTAGCGCAAATTAACCCACTTCACATCGTTGTGGCGGCACTCATTGGTGTGGTGGTTTTTGTGTTGAGCCTGACAGCACTCGCGACCTGGGTTGTCGGGCTTTAAGCTGCTTTGAGGATCCAGCGAGCCTCGGCTGCGCGTCAGCGAGACTGTCACTATGGCGTGTCAAATTATTGTTGTTCTAGAGTTCAGGTAAACAGGAGCCGGTCATGTCGTCAGTAGTTTCAGTAAAAAATTTACACGGGAGTGTGTCAAGTACCCCGTACTATTTTGTCCCCGGCCCCTCAAGTCACCCGGTTATGGCGTCCATTGGGTTGTTCTTTGTGATTCTGGGTGCGAGCCAATGGATTAACGGTGCGGCATGGGGAGCTTGGTCGCTGGCCTTTGGTATGGCGTGGTGGCTCGGAACTTTATTTTTGTGGTTTCGCGATTCGGTAAAAGAAAGTGAAGGCGGGCTGTATGGGCGCAAGATCGACCTTTCATTTCGTTGGAGTATGAGTTGGTTTATTTTCTCAGAAGTGATGTTTTTTGGCGCATTTTTCACCGCACTTTGGTGGGCCAGATCGCACTCTATTCCTTCGCTTGGCAGCCTTGATAACGCGTTGTTATGGCCCGACTTCAAAGCGGTTTGGCCAAGCGTCGCTGCCGGCGCTACCGCGTCCCCTGCCAACATCATCGAGCCGTTTGCGACACTGTCGCCATTTTGGCTTCCCACCATCAATACAGCTTTGCTCCTTAGCTCAGGCGTCACATTGACGATTGCTCATCACGCCCTGCGAGAAAGTCAGCGGGCGCGCGCCATAGCGTTTATGTGGATGACGGTGACTCTTGGGGTGATTTTCTTGTTTGTCCAGGGCTACGAATACGCTCACGCTTATTCAGAGTTGAACCTGAAATTGACCTCTGGCGTGTATGGCTCCACCTTTTATATGCTCACCGGGTTTCACGGATTTCACGTTCTCGTTGGCATGTTAATGTTGCTGTTCATCACGTTGCGGATGCAAAAAGGACATTTCACACCTGAAAAGCATTTCGGTTTTGAGGGTGCAGCTTGGTACTGGCACTTTGTTGACGTTGTCTGGCTCGGCTTGTATGTCATCGTTTACTGGTTTTAGAGGCCAGTGAGGTAGATTTTTCGGTTAATTACTAGCGGCAGTAAAAGCCGCCAGTAGCAGCTTTTGCATTTTTTTCAGGAGCTAATAAATTTAGCGGCCCACCGCGATTCCGGTGGGTTGCACGTAGCCCAGCTTCCAAGCGACCAGAATGCAGGTAAATAGCAGCACCGAAAATCCCACCCGAAAAGCCAGTGCTTTTGCCATGTTGCTTGTTTTTTTCCTACCCTCAGTGCCATCTTTAAGCATGAAAAATAAAGCAGATGCTAGGCTGGTAAGAATGACGATAAATGCGATGGTGACAAGGTAGATCATGCAACGGATTATCTCGTCATGCGCTTGACTGTGCGTTCAAGTCGACTTTTTATCGTGACCCTGGCTGCAGTGTTGGTTACAGCCGGCACGTTTGCACTGGGTCAGTGGCAGTTGCGCCGGGCTGCTGAAAAAAAGCAGCTTCAGGCGGCTATCGTGAAGCAAAGCCGGCGAACAGCGCTAGATGCGCAAGCCATCGCTGCAGTGCGTGACCTGTCACTAGAGACGCATCGCCTGGTATGCCTGGTAGGTGTGTGGGAGAAAGACCGAACGATTTTTGTCGACAACCGGCCAATGGACGGAAAAACTGGGTTTTGGGTTTACACGCCGTTCGTGCTTAACGCTGGCGCCACCACGGTATTGGTTCAGCGCGGTTGGGTGGCTCGTGATTTTCTCGACCGAAGCAAGCTGCCTGCTGTGCAAACGCCTGCTGGCTTAGTCAGAGTGCAAGGCCGGATGGCCCCGCCGCCGTCTAAGTTATATGCCTTTAA
>JAYULP010000352.1:0-3496 GCA_043763445.1 Polaromonas sp. | reverse complement strand
CTTGGATCAGGCGCTGCATAGGCCGCGCACCCATCAGGGGGTCGAACCCCTTTTTCCCCAGGTATTTGCGTAGCGTGTCGGTGAACGTAACTTCAACTTTCTTCTCGGCCAACTGAGTCTCGAGCTGCAACAAGAACTTGTCAACCACCCGCAAGATCACGGTTTCGTCCAGCGCTTTAAAGCTCACTACTGCATCCAAGCGGTTGCGGAACTCCGGCGTAAACAAGCGCTTAATGTCGGCCAATTCGTCACCCGCCTCGCGCGGGTTAGTGAACCCAATTGTTGCCTTGTTCATTGTCTCGGCACCAGCGTTAGTGGTCATGACAATAATGACGTTGCGAAAGTCAGCTTTACGACCATTGTTATCGGTCAACGTGCCGTGGTCCATCACCTGCAGCAGTACATTGAAGATGTCGGGATGCGCCTTTTCGATCTCGTCGAGCAGCAGCACGCAATGCGGCTTTTTCGTTATCGCCTCGGTTAACAAGCCGCCTTGGTCAAAACCAACATAGCCCGGCGGTGCGCCAATCAGCCGACTCACCGCGTGGCGCTCCATGTACTCAGACATGTCAAACCGCATCAGCTCAATACCCATGATGTAGGCCAGCTGCTTTGCCGCCTCGGTTTTACCGACGCCAGTGGGCCCCGAAAACAGAAACGAGCCAATCGGTTTGTCGTCTTTGCCTAAGCCAGAGCGCGCCATTTTGACAGCTGAAGCCAGCACGTCCAGTGCTTTATCCTGACCAAAGACAACACTTTTCAAATCTCGCTCAAGCGTTTTAAGCTTGCCTCGATCGTCATTTGATACGTTGGCCGGCGGAATCCGAGCGATTTTGGCTACGATTTCTTCCACCTCGGTTTTGGTGATAGTTTTTTTGCGCTTGTTCGCCGGCAAAATCCGCTGTGCTGCACCCGCTTCATCAATCACGTCAATTGCCTTGTCCGGCAAGTGGCGGTCATTAATGTATTTGGCGCTCAACTCAGCGGCGGCCTGCAGAGCCGCCAACGCGTACTTCACCCCGTGGTGCTCCTCAAAACGTGATTTCAGCCCTTTCAGAATATCGACCGTTTCTTGCACTGTCGGCTCCACTACGTCCACTTTTTGGAAACGGCGCGATAGTGCTGCATCTTTTTCAAAGATGCTACGGTACTCGGTGAAGGTAGTCGCACCGATGCACTTCAGCTGGCCAGAACTAAGCGCGGGCTTGAGTAAATTTGAGGCGTCGAGCGTGCCGCCAGATGCGGCGCCAGCACCAATCAGTGTGTGAATTTCGTCAATAAAAAGTACACCATTGGGTTTGTCTTTCAAAGATTTAAGCACGCCCTTGAGGCGTTGCTCGAAATCACCCCGGTATTTGGTGCCCGCCAGCAAAGCGCCCATGTCGAGTGAATACACCTGTGCTTCGGCCAAAATCTCAGGCACATCACCTTGTGTGATACGCCAAGCTAAGCCTTCTGCAATCGCGGTTTTTCCGACCCCAGCTTCGCCGACAAGTAGCGGATTGTTCTTGCGTCGCCGGCACAAAATCTGAATAACTCTCTCTACCTCGTAGTGCCGCCCGATCAACGGATCGATCTTGCCGTCTTTGGCCAACTGGTTGAGGTTGACGGTGAACTGTTCCAACGGCGATGTTTTCTCATTTTTGTCGCTGCTACTTTCTTCGTTTTCCGCTGCACTTTCGCCTGCTTTCGTGGGCTCGGGCGGATCACTTTTTTTGATGCCGTGCGCAATGAAATTAACTACATCCAAGCGAGTGACACCTTGTTGGTGCAAGTAGTACACCGCATGGGAGTCTTTTTCACCAAAAATGGCAACCAATACATTTGCTCCAGTAACCTCTTTTTTACCGCTACCAGTGGACTGCACGTGCATGATGGCGCGCTGGATCACACGCTGAAACCCTAACGTGGGCTGGGTGTCTACATCGTCGCTGCCTGCTACCTGCGGCGTGTTGTCCTTAATAAAATTGCTGAGCGCTTTACGCAAATCGTCTACATTGGCCGAGCATGCACGCAACACCTCAGCAGCGCTAGGGTTGTCAAGTAATGCCAGCAGCAAATGCTCAACCGTGATGAACTCATGACGCTGCTGGCGTGCCTCGACAAAGGCCATGTGCAAGCTGACTTCTAATTCCTGGGCAATCATTGATTTTCCTTTCGGCTTGCTGGAGGGTCTGGTAACTTCAAGGCAGCCTACTGGCCTGTGAATTATTTAGATATTGGCCGTCTTTTTCACAATTCAATGGGCTCACTGACACATTGCAGCGGATGTCCATTTTTACGCGATGCTTCGGTGACTTGGTCGACCTTGGTTGCGGCGACATCTTTCGAGAACACGCCACACACGCCTTTACCATCTAGGTGGATTTTGAGCATGATCTGAGTTGCTGTTTCGCGGTCTTTGTTGAAAAATTCTTGGATTACCACCACCACAAACTCCATCGGGGTGTAATCATCGTTAAGCAGCACCACCTGGTGCATCTGAGGCGGCGCTGTCTTAAGCGGCCGGCGTTCCATAACTACTGCGTCATTTCCACGGCCGTCTTCAGGCTTTGCGGCCGGCGCTACGGGTGGCGCCGGCGTTTTAGGAGATTTAGTTGCCATAACTCGTATTTTATAGATCGTTTTCAAGCCTGCGGGCGGTGGGGAAATTTGAAGGTGCAGATGAAAGATGGGAGCGTTAAAAAAAGCCGCAACAAAATCACACTTTGCGCGGCTTCAATTCGCATCACACACTGGCTCGGCTTTACATGTGGTCAATCATCACCTGACCGAAGCCAGAACAACTCACCTGCGTCGCGCCTTCCATCAAACGTGCGAAGTCGTAGGTCACCTTTTTGGAGTCAATCGATTTCTTCATTGCACTGATGAGCAGGTCCGCAGCTTTGAGCCAGCCTATGTGACGCAGCATCATTTCTGCTGACAGAATCTCTGAGCCGGGGTTAACGTAGTCTTTGCCGGCATATTTTGGTGCGGTTCCGTGCGTCGCCTCAAACATGGCTATGGTGTCACTGAGGTTAGCGCCCGGCGCAATGCCGATTCCACCCACTTGCGCAGCCAGAGCGTCTGACACGTAGTCACCGTTTAAATTGAGTGTTGCGATGACGCTGTACTCGCTCGGCCGCAACAAAATTTGCTGCAAAAATGCATCAGCAATGACGTCTTTGATAACGATTTCTGTGCCTGTCTTGGGGTTGGTGAACTTGCACCAAGGCCCGCCATCGATTAGCTCTGCACCGAACTCTTTTTGAGCTAACGCGTACGCCCAGTCTCGAAACCCACCTTCAGTGAACTTCATGATGTTGCCCTTGTGGACGATGGTCACGCTGGGCTTACCGTTGTCAATTGCATACTGAATGGCTTTGCGCACTAGCCTCTCGGTTCCTTCACTTGAGACGGGCTTAATGCCAATACCCGAGGTGTTTGGAAAACGGATCTTTTTGACCCCCAACTCGTCTTGTAAAAATTTGATCAGTTTTTTCGCCTTTTCACTGCC
>JAYULP010000351.1:0-1356 GCA_043763445.1 Polaromonas sp. | reverse complement strand
AGTTGGATTGACCGTTTTAACGTTAACTACCACCTCGGTGTTGATGGTATTTCGTTGTGGTTTATCTTGCTCACTGCGTTTGTTAATTTAATTGTAATCATCGCGAGTTGGGAGTCAATTACACTTCGCGTAAATCAGTACATGGCTGCATTTTTGATCCTCAGTGGACTGATGATCGGTGTATTTAGTGCCCTTGATGGCCTGCTATTTTATGTTTTTTTTGAGGCAACACTGATTCCGATGTATTTAATTATTGGTGGGTGGGGTGGACCGAAAAAAATATATGCAGCATTTAAGTTTTTTCTCTACACGTTGCTCGGCTCTTTGTTAATGTTGGTAGCGTTCATTTATTTGTACAATAAGGCCGGTGGTAGTTTTGATATCGTTTCTTGGCATAAGTTACCATTAGGCCCGACGATCCAGTCGCTACTATTTTTCTCTTTCTTCGCGGCTTTTGCCGTAAAGGTCCCGATGTGGCCTGTACATACTTGGCTGCCCGATGTTCACGTTGAGGCCCCTACAGCGGGTTCAGCGGTGTTAGCCGCCATCATGCTCAAGCTTGGTGCGTATGGATTCTTGCGGTTCTCGCTCCCAATTACGCCTGATGCGGCCCATGAGTGGAACTGGTTGCTGATAGCGTTGTCGCTCACGGCGGTAATTTATGTTGGGCTTGTCGCATTGGTTCAACAGGATATGAAAAAGCTGGTTGCTTATTCCTCGGTAGCTCACATGGGATTCGTCACTTTAGGCTTCTTTATTTTTAACGATCTTGGCTTGGCGGGCGGTATTGTTCAGATGATTGCACACGGGTTTGTGTCTGGGGCAATGTTTTTGTGTATTGGCGTATTGTATGACCGGGTTCATTCCCGCGAGATCAGCAGTTACGGGGGTGTTGTTAACACTATGCCTAAGTTTGCTGCTTTTGCTTTGCTTTTTTCCATGGCTAATGCTGGCTTACCGGGTACTGCTGGTTTTGTCGGGGAGTGGATGGTTATTCTCGGTGCAGTTAAGTATAATTTTTGGGTTGGTTTCGCTGCGGCTAGTGCCTTGATATTTGGGGCGTCCTATACATTGTGGATGTTTAAGCGGGTGTATTTAGGACCAGTTGTGAATAATGAAGTTAGGAACTTAAGGGACATTAATAGTCGAGAATTTTTTATGCTGGGGTTGCTTGCTGTTGCAGTACTTTATATGGGTATCTATCCCAAACCCTTTACAGACGTGATGAATGCTTCTGTTGCCGATTTGCTCAAGCACGTCGCCATAACCAAGTTGAACTAAAGCCTGAAGAATTTAGATGATTGATAAACTTTCTTTGACTGC
The DNA here is from genome assembly GCA_043763445.1 of Polaromonas sp. Classification (GTDB taxonomy): domain Bacteria; phylum Pseudomonadota; class Gammaproteobacteria; order Burkholderiales; family Burkholderiaceae_C; genus Polaromonas. The sequence continues at coordinate 33 of JAYULP010000351.1, read as the reverse complement.
GGTTTTTCCAGAGATTTTTTTGTTGGTGATGGC
>JAYULP010000350.1:0-1358 GCA_043763445.1 Polaromonas sp. | reverse complement strand
GTGGGGCGTGTCCGGGCGGCACAGTGCTGCTTTTTCGGGCTTTTATGGCTCGCTTGCAGTGGTTGTGCCGGCTGCGCTTTTTGCGCGGGGTCTCAGGCGGCAGCAAGCGGCTGCTGAAGGGGGCTCGGCACTGGTTAGGTTTTTTGTGTGGGAGTTGATCAAGGTGGGCGTGACAGTAGCCATGTTGCTACTAGCCCCTCGACTGGTTTTTGAGTTGAGCTGGCCAGCCTTGTTGGCTGGGTTTGTGGTGACGATGAAGGTGTATTGGCTGGCCATGTGGCTGCAGTTACGGCAACCCGCTCGCGTTGATTAGATGTTCAAAAAAATAACAGATGAACGGGTGATTTATGTCTGCTGCTGAAACTGTCGAAACGCACGGCCAAACGTCTGGGCAATACATCCAGCACCACCTGCAGCATTTGCAGAAAAACTTCTCTTTTGAGAGCGTGCACCAAAACGGACTGGTGGACTTCAGCATTTTCAACTTGGATTCGCTGGTGTATGCCGTTATTTTGGGCGCTTTGGGATGCTTTGTTTTGTGGTGTGCGGCGCGTAAAGCAACTTCTGGTGTGCCAGGGCGGTTTCAAGCTGCTGTGGAGATTTTGTCTGAAATGGTAGAAAACCAAGCCAAAGGCGTGATCCACAATGCCAAGAGTCGCAAGTTAGTCTCGCCGCTGGCACTGACCGTGTTCATGTGGATATTTTTGCTCAATGCCATGGACATGTTGCCAGTGGACCTGTTGCCGGCCATCTGGCATGCCGCAGGCCCCGCAATTGGGCAGCCTGACTACATGCGGGTGGTGCCAACGGCTGACCTGTCAACAACGCTGGGCATGTCGTTCAGTGTGTTACTGGTGTGCCTGTTCTACAGCGTCAAGATTAAGGGTCTGGGCGGCTGGTCGCACGAGCTGGTTTCAGCGCCGTTTGGTGACAAGGTGTTTTTGTACCCCATCAATTTGTTGATGCAGCTAATTGAGTTCGCCGCAAAGACGGTATCGCATGGCATGCGGTTGTTCGGCAACATGTTTGCCGGCGAGTTGATTTTCATGTTGATCGCCCTGATGGGCGGCACATGGGCCTGGCAGTTCAACCCCTTGGCGGGTGGATTTTGGCTAGGTGTTGGGCATGTGATTGCCGGCAGCGCGTGGAGCATTTTCCACATTCTGGTGATCACGCTGCAAGCCTTCATCTTCATGATGTTGACGCTAATTTATGTGGGGCAAGCCCACGACTCGCACTGATAGGTTGTAGGTTTCTTTTTTCTTTTTCTTTTTTCTGTACTTAGGAGCATTCATGGAAAACATTCTCGGCCTCGTGGCACTGGCTTGCGGTTTGATCGTTGGTTTGGGCGCACTTGG
>JAYULP010000349.1:0-1361 GCA_043763445.1 Polaromonas sp. | reverse complement strand
GGCGTGGACTTTGAGGTCCACGACGGCGAGCTTGTCACGCTGATTGGCTCCAACGGTGCTGGCAAAACCACCACCATGAAAGCCATCACCGGCACGCTACCGCTGCTGTCAGGTGACATTCAATACCTTGGAAAAAGCATCAAAGGCCGGGGCGCGTGGGACTTGGTCAAAGAAGGCCTGGCCATGGTGCCCGAAGGCCGCGGCGTGTTTACCCGCATGAGCATCACTGAAAACCTGCAAATGGGCGCTTACATTCGCCGCGACAAGGCCGGCATAGCGGACGATATTGAAAAAATGTTTAACCTGTTTCCGCGCCTGCGCGAGCGTCGCGACCAGCTGGCGGGCACCATGTCCGGCGGTGAGCAGCAAATGCTGGCGATGGGCCGTGCGCTAATGAGTCGGCCAAAAGTGCTGCTGCTTGACGAGCCGTCCATGGGCTTGTCACCCATCATGGTCGACAAAATTTTTGAGGTGGTCAAAGACGTGTCGCGCTCAGGCACAACCGTGCTGCTGGTCGAGCAAAACGCTAGCCGCGCCCTTGGCATTGCCAACCGAGGCTATGTGATGGAGTCTGGCTTGCTCAGCATGAACGGTGAGGCCAAGGCTTTGCTGAACGACCCGCGGGTGCGTGCGGCCTATCTGGGCGAGTAAGGCAATGCGCCCGGGTCTGGCTGATCGTCTGCTGCAGCCAGGCCTGTCGTGCTTGATGAAAAAGCCCCGTTAAGTTAACGGGGCTTTCGCGGCTTTTAGAGGGCAACACAACCCACGGTTGCGGGCGGCGCAGCAGGCGTGCCTTCGTGCTGGCAAACAGCTGAGTCTGCGGGCCTGCATTGAGCTGGCCCGGCAGCGTAAAAACATTGTTTTTCTGTGTGCCCTGCGCTTATTAAGGGGTTTTGTGCGGGGCAGACTAAGACAAACTCAGAACAAACTCAGAACAAACCCAGGGCAGACACCGAACAAGCGCGGAGTTCATGCAGAGTTCATGCAGAGTTAACTGTGCATAAACGCGCCGCAGCGCATCAGCCAACAAGCGCCTAGCCAGCTAGCAGGGCTTTGTCTTTTTCGGTCACAAACGCATCAGCAAAAAACTCGTCGCCGGGCAAACCTGCTGCGACATAGGCCGCTTGGGCCGAGTCCACCACAATCGGCGCGCCGCAAGCGTACACCTGATAGTCGTGCAGCTCCGGCAGGTCTTGCAGCACGGCGGCGTGTACAAAACCGGTGCGGCCCGTCCAGTGGTCGTCGGCCAGTGCTTCAGACACCACCGGCACATAGGTCAACTGCGGCATTTCAGCGACTTTTTGCAGCACCCAGTCGTTCATGTACAAGTCAGCAGGCCGCCGGCCACCCCAATACAGCAC
>JAYULP010000348.1:0-1366 GCA_043763445.1 Polaromonas sp. | reverse complement strand
AGGCAACACAACAAGGCACTCCAATAGGCCGCCCGGGCAACTCCAGCGGCTCACAGCTTGTTCAGGCCGTTTGCAGGCTGTGTTGATGTGCGCCAGCGCCAATGAAATGTTACCGCGTCGCTGGCCCCGCGCTGGCTGTAGCCTGCCCGGCACCCTCCCCCTTGGACAAGCTCAGGGCGAACGGATAAAAAACGGCTAAAGAACGGCTAAACAACGGCTAAATTAAGAGCCCTTAGGCCGAGGCCAGACCCGTAAAAGCACCCAATGATCGGAGTTTTTGTGACGGCTTTAGCCCGTGGACTCGCTGGAAGTTTTACAACGTCCAGCGGCGGGCGCACACCGCGGCAGTGTTGGCAGCTTACTTGCGCGAACAAAAAAGCATTTCTTCGGGCGAGGGACTGCTGGCTATTTGCCAGCCAGTAGGCATTGGCGTTGGCATCGGCGCGTTTTTAGCTGACATTTCACCGCCGCTGATCAAAAACTGGCTCAAAGCCTGCGCTGACGAGGCGCGGCGCTTTTGGTCCGCTCACCATGGCTGTAGGTAGCGACATATTTTTCGGCAACGACTGGCTCAACCCACTTAACCCACTTAACCTGATTAACCTGCTTGACCTGATTAACCTGATTAACCTGCTTGACCCGCTTGACCCGCATAACCGGCTCAAAGCTGCACTACTGCAGCGGCGTGGCTCAAGCGCTGGCGGGCAAGCCAGCGGTGTCGCCGCCACTGGTGCTGGCGCTGGCGCCGGGTTCAGCGCCGGGTTTGGTGCCGGGTTCAGCGCTGAGTTTGGCGCTGGCGCCGGGTTTAGCTGCACCGCAGCCCGGCCATGCCAGCGTGCGGTGCAGCAGACGTTAAACAACCCGCCGCAGCGGGTTGTTTAACTTGACTTGCCCGCTGTGCGCTTGGCTCAGCCTGGGTTCAGCCCATGTGCAGGCCGCCATTGAGTGAGAAGTCAGCGCCGGTCGCATAGCCGCCTTCACTGGAGGCAATCCACGAAATAATCGAGGCGATTTCTTCGGGTTGCCCTAGGCGTTTGGCCGGCACTCCCGCCACGATTTTCTCCAGCACATCGGGGCGAATAGCTTTGACCATGTCGGTGCCGATGTAGCCTGGGCTGACGGTGTTGACCGTCACACCCTTGGCTGCGACTTCCTGCGCCAGCGCCATGGTAAAGCCATGCAAGCCGGCCTTGGCGGTCGAATAATTGACTTGTCCAAACTGCCCTTTTTGCCCGTTGACCGAGGAAATGTTGATGATGCGGCCAAAGCCCGCCTCCACCATGCCCTCAATGACTTGCTTGGTGACGTTGAACATGCTGTTCAGGTTGGTCGAGATCACCGCGTCCCAGTCGGTTTTGCTCATTTT
>JAYULP010000347.1:0-3520 GCA_043763445.1 Polaromonas sp. | reverse complement strand
CATAACGGCGCTTTTTTCTGGGCCTTGCATGCCCCGTTGCTAAGTGTTAGCGCGCACCGCGCTGCGAAGCACCTGCGCCTGGGCCAGGGCCACGTCCGGCGATATGACGGAAAGTGATGCGACCCTTACTCAGATCGTACGGCGACAACTCAAGTGAGACTTGATCACCCGCCAAAATACGGATGTGATTTTTACGCATCTTGCCGGAGGTGTATGCGACCAGCTTGTGGCCGTTGTCCAGAGTGACGCGAAAACGCGAGTCCGGTAGCACTTCGTCTACCAAACCATGCATTTCGATGAGTTCTTCTTTGGCCATTCATTAACTCCTGAGGATTTTTACAATTATTTAAAAGTGAACGTAATGTGGGACGCTGCGTTGACCATAGCGCAACCCGACTGGTCAAGCAAAAGCTGCTGTGTTGCGGTCCTGAATCAAGTTCAGTGCGTGCTCTGTGGCGTAGTGCAGCGCTGCAGCAGCGCTGTCGAACAAGGCAGTAAAGCGCAAAATGCGGTCGTGAGTGCCGCTGCCGTGACCGGAGCGAATGGAAACTGATGCAGCATAACGGCCCTCGCCCTGCAGCTTGGCCAGTGGCGACACCAAGTATTTTCCCACCGCGATGTTGGTGTGGTTTGTCATCATAAAAAACTCTTTGTGTGCACCTTGCACAGGCTGTGTACTTGCCATGCAAGGTGTTTTCTGAAATACAGGCCAACGGATACAAGGTATCGGCCTTGCCATGCCCGCCAAACAATAAGGTGGTGAGCTTTGCAAGATGAGCCATCAAGGGGCACCGTCGGCTGGCGTGCTCGTTTGAGGTGTGGGACAGTGTGAGAATACTCAGGGGGTTCAAGGATTTGCATCACTGTGATGCTCGGGCTTGTACTGAGAACACTGACAGTTCGTGCTCCGGGAGGCGCCGCAATTGAGGTTGAAGACCAACCGCCACAGGCACACATACCCTATGAACTTGTGCCTTCGAAGCAAATAGCTGCTACACGCCGATGGAGTGGATTATACCCGTCGAAGCGAAAAGCTGCCAAGACGCGCTCGCCGTGCTTCATGCGCCGCCTGCCGGGTGCAACTGCCGCACGCAGGTCATTTTCAGTGCGGCCACTGCGGTGCGGGTTTCTACGCCTACTTTGGCGTAAAAATGCGCTGGATGTTTTTTTTGGCAATGGCGGAGCTGGCGCCCACAATGTCGCCAATGTCACGGTTGACCTTGCCCCTGACCGCCCAATGCAATACCTCAGCTTCGCGCGCCGTCAGCGCAACGGTGTCGGCTAGCGCCGAAAGCACGACTTTCTCGCTGATTTCACGCATCACCACCAGCCATTCGTAGCGCTCGCCTTCATCGGCAGGCCAGTGCAAGCGCAACGTCAGCCGCCGAGTGCCTTGCGCAGCAGCAGGCCGGGGCGGCTCGCGGTTCCACTGGGCAGCCGCAGCTGCTCCGCCGGCCGCCAACTCGGTGATTTGGTTGCCATCACCAGCGACGTCTACACCAAGAAAGACCAGCGCATCCGCACCGTCGTCAGCGGCGTACTGCAAGCAAAACGCATCATGGCCGTTGAAACCGGGGGCTGCCCGCACGCTGCCATTGGCAAAGATGCATCCATCAACTTGGCAGCCATAGAGCACCTGCTGGTGGCGTTTTTGAACGCTGACATCGTGGTTATCAAAACAGCTGGCGACAACTTGGCCGCGACCTTCAGCTCCGAGTTAAGCGAGCCGACGATCTATGTAATTGACATGGCCGCCGCCGAACATCCCCCGCAAAGGAGCCCCTGGCATCACCAAAGGCGACTTGTTAGTCATCAATAAACCCGACCTAGCGCTGCGCGGTATGTCGGCGCAAGTCTTGACATGATGCGTGCCGATACCGCCTGCATGCTCACCACAGCCAAACGCCTAAAGCCGTTTGTGATGACCAACCTCAGAACCCAATCGGGATTAGCGCAAGTCATTGCATTTGTTGAAACTAAAGGCATGCTTACATCCGCCTGACGTCTATTTTTCCCTGCCTGCGCGGGAGCCCTTCGCCCTGCGGTTAAACTCTTGTTCACAGGAAGCTTGGCAGAGCGGTTGAATGCAGCAGTCTTGAAAACTGCCGAGGATGCGAGTCCTCCGTGAGTTCGAATCTCACAGCTTCCGCCAGAAATACCCTTGAAAGCCGCATTCCCATTGGGTTTGCGGCTTTTTTACTTTCGTAAATACACGCGGCGGTACCCGCAAAAACAAATCCCAACGGCGCTTTTGAGATCTCTTTTTTAACCGGGTTCCGCCGTGGGAATGGGTACAACATCTGCTTATCCGCGTAGTGCCCATTGATCATCACCACTCAAAACTCTCCAAGCCCTATTTGCCCACCGCATCCCAACAACGCTCAGTCACCGTCACACAAATCCGGCGGCTAAAGAAGTTGTCCCTGCTTTGCAGTGGCGTTCCTTTTTGTAAGCTGGCCCTGCGCGCAACCAGTAGCGTCAAAGTCTCCGTTTCAATCTGTGTGCCGATCCACAAACCGCCGACAAATGAAATTTTCTGGACCGTTCCAAGAACTTGCACCACGTCATCGGCCCACACGATTGCCATTTGCTTTTTAAGGTACGGTCAATAAAAAGGCGCAGTTGCCGCCCCATAAACAAGCAAAGCGAACATCACTGGCCAGAACCTAACGCGGCCAGCGCGTTTCGGTTCATTGCCTTTTTTGTCCAGGCTCTCACCACCATCGTTTTTACGCTCTTCGCCGTCTAAATTACTCATGATGTTTACTTTTTTCAAAGTTATTTAGCTGCTGTTTAAAACGTGCCGGGGCGGCCCATAAATTCATCGCTTTCGGGCTGTTCTGACGAGGGCCATAGGGTGTAGATCGGCTCATCTACTACCTCTTGTAGGTGTTCGTACAGTTCATCGCGTCCATCGTGTTCAGCCAGTAGCGGGGTGTTACTGGTCGCGGATTCGCCACACGCCGCCAAGATCGTTTGCGCCTGACCCTTGAGGTATTGACCGACTTGTAGATAGAACCCCATTCGCGCCGCCTGCAGCTCATCTTTCAGTAGCTCCAAGTTGACAACAAAAAGTTCACGCTCCTGTTCCATCAAGCGCTTGGCTAGCACTTTGTAAAGCCCGAGTGCATTCATGTTCACCGGCTCCTCAATGCTTGCTTTAGCCATCAGGTGCAAACAATCAGGTGTAACGGTCTAATAAAAACAGACAGCCCGATAGGTTGTTAAAACCGAAATGGCCCAGACCGTGAGCAACCCGAAATCCAGAAGAGTATTTGACACAGACTTCAAGCTGCAAGTCGTGCAAATGGTTAAAACACAAGGCTTGAGTATGAGCCAGGTATGCAAAGACATGAAGCTTGGGGAAAGCGCCGTCAGGCGCTGGCTGGGTCAGTTTGAGGCAGAGCAGTCAGGCCACAGCGTGGACTTGACCCGTTTCCACGGACACATTTGACTTCTTGATTTCAATCCTTTTCTGGGACTGAATCTGTGATCATTATGGTCGGTGTGATTTCTTCGG
>JAYULP010000346.1:0-1371 GCA_043763445.1 Polaromonas sp. | reverse complement strand
CTGACTTGTTGGTGCACCGTGTCATCAAGGCCGTGTTGAACAAGGCGAAATACCAGTTGCCTGCGCTGCCAACCCCCGGCGAGGCACAAGCCAAACTGTCCAAGCGGCTGGCGTCACGGGTTAAGGAGCCTGACCAAAAACCGAAAAAAGCCAGTGCAGATGAACTGGCATGGCAGGCTGCAGGACTGCATTGCAGTGCCAATGAACGCCGCGCTGATGAAGCCAGTCGCGATGTCGAGGCGTGGTTAAAGTGCAAATATATGCGTGAGCATCTGGGCGAGGAGTTTGGAGGCGTTGTCACGGCCGCCACGGGCTTCGGTGTTTTTGTAACACTTGACGCGATGTATGTGGAGGGCCTTATTCACATCACTGAGCTGGGGGGCGAGTACTTTCGATTCGACGAAGCACGCCAAGAACTGCGAGGCGAGCGCACCGGCATTCGTTATGCCATCGGTACGCGGCTGCGTGTTCAAGTCAGCCGTGTCGACCTCGATGGCCGCAAGATTGACTTTCGACTGGTACAAGAGGGTGCAGATCCGCTGGCCGCCACAGCGCGTGCCATTAAGGAAAAAATGGGTCTGCAAAACGCTGATTTTCAGCCCAATGCACGGCCTGTTGGCACAGGCTCTGGGGCGGGGCAACAGGTCAGCCGTCGCAGTCCTGGCAAGGCACGAAATGCCTCGCCAAACCCCAGCAGAGTTGGCGTCAAGCGAGTAAGCGCACGCAGTGGCTCGGCGACATCACAACTGAGCAACCGTACGCCGCTGCCCGCGTTGCTGTCACCGTTGCCGAGCGTCAAGGCCAGCGCAAAAAAATCAGCGGCCAAATCAGCTGGCCTGGCAGGGCGTGCAAGCGTGAAAAAACCCCGTCGGTGAGCAGCGTGTCTTTGGTGTGTGCATATCTTCGCGCCACGACTGCTCTTGCCGCGCCAATGTTTCGCCGACCATGCTAATTCGTGTCTTGTCGTTTTTGCTAGAGGCTTTGTCGTTTATGTTGATTTCGGCCGCTCTGTTACGCGGTTGGATGAATTGGTTACGTATTAGTATGCGTGCGCAGCCTGGCTTGTTTGTGATGGCGGTGACTGACTGGTTGGTCAAACCGTTGCGACGCTTGCTGCCTAAAACACTTGCACACTCCCGGCTCGACTGGGCCAGTGTGCTGTGCGCGGGCGCGTTATCTTTGGTCTTTGCGTTGTTGTGGAGCTTGCTTGCTGGCACGCTGAGTAGCTCAGTTGGCGGTGGTGCACCTTCTGCGCTCGCCATTGCGTTGAGTTTGCTAGGGTTTGCTTTAAAAATGACGATTCGTGTGGCGCTTCAAACCCTGTTTTTCATGGTGTTGGCATTTGCTGTTTTGTCTTGGGTACAGCCAGGG
>JAYULP010000345.1:0-3558 GCA_043763445.1 Polaromonas sp. | reverse complement strand
CTACCACGGGCTGTGTGGTGGTGGGTTGTTGGCAGTTTTGCCGCGTTGTGGCTACAAATAGCACTCGGCGGCTGGGTTAGCACCAACTACGCAGTGCTGGTTTGCTCTGATTTTCCTACCTGTCAAGGCATGCTGTGGCCTGCTATGGATTTTCGGGAAGGCTTTACGCTCTGGCGTTCACTGGGTATGACTGCGGAGGGCGGCAACATCAGCTTTCAGGCGTTGACAGCGATTCATTATGTTCACCGATTGACGGCCTATGTGGTGTTTGCCTTGGTTGTTGCAGTGAGCATCAAGCTGTATGCCTTCGCGGCATTTCGTCGGTCTGCTTTGTGGCTGGGAGGGCTGATGCTGCTGCAAGTGGCCACCGGCATGAGTAATGTTGTGCTGGGCTGGCCGTTAATCGGGGCCGTCGCCCACACTGGTGGCGCTGCAGCGCTGGTGATCGTGCTGACCGGCATCATTTTTTCTGGATTACCGACAAACCAAGGCGTGCGCTTTGGCCGTCCAGCTAAACCGGCGTTTTCACGATTGGCCACATGACGTCGCCTGAACACACCGTTGACTCTGATACTCCTGCGGTGACTCCGCGGTTCCTGCAGTTTTACGCACTGACCAAGCCACGGGTTGTGCAGTTGATTGTTTTTTGTGCCTTGATTGGTATGGTTTTGGCTGTTCCCGGCGTTCCCGCTTGGCCTGATGTACAGCTTGCGGTCATCGCCTGTGTCGGTATTTGGCTGGTAGCGGCTGCAGCTGCGGCGTTTAATTGTCTGGTCGAGCAACACATTGATGCCCGGATGCGCAGAACAGCTTGGCGACCCACGGCGCGCGGTGAACTCAGTAATCCGCTGACCTTGGCTTTCTCCGCTGCGCTGTGTGCTTTGGGCTCAGCGGTGTTGTATGTTTGGGTCAATCCGCTGACCATGTGGCTGACGTTCGCCACCTTTGTGGGCTATGCGGTGATCTACACCGTGATTTTGAAACCGCGAACGCCTCAAAACATCGTGATTGGCGGCGCATCCGGTGCCATGCCACCGGTGTTGGGCTGGGCTGCCATGACCGGCTCGGTTGGTCCGGAGGCACTGATTTTATTTTTAATTATTTTCCTGTGGACACCGCCACATTTTTGGGCGTTGGCGCTGTACCGGGTTGAGGACTATCGAAAGTCGGGGTTGCCGATGTTGCCCGTCACCCACGGTAACGAGTTCACTCGCCTACAGGTTTTTCTGTACACCTTGGTGCTGTTTGCCGCGTGCATGATGCCGTTTGCGTTTCGCATGAGCGGCTGGCTCTACCTTGTGGTGGCGGTGGCATTGAGCTGTGGGTTCACCTGGTACGCCTGGCGGCTGTGGCGCAATTACTCCGATGCCTTGGCGCGCCAAACATTTCGCTTTTCGCTCATACACCTGTCAGTGCTGTTTGCCGCGCTGCTGGTGGACCATTACCTTGTCTAGGCCACTATGACGTTACCGATTTCACCGCTACACCTGCCAACTCGCCGGGCAGCTGCTGAAGTAATAGCAAATACTGTGCTGATGGCTTTTGCAGGTGGGCTGCTGAGTGCATGCGCCCCAGAAAAGCCGCATTTTCAAAGTGTAGACCTCACGGGGGCAGACTACGCAAGCGGCTTTGCCTTGACGGACCATCACGGTAAGACCCGAACGCTCAAGGACTTTGCTGGAAAAGCGGTGGTAGTTTTTTTTGGTTTTACGCAGTGTCCGGATGTCTGCCCAACATCGATGGTGGAGCTGGCGCAGGTTCAAAAGCTGTTGGACCCTGATGGCGACAAGTTACAGGTGATTTTTGTCTCGATTGATCCTGATCGCGACACGCAGGAGGTGTTGAAAGCCTACATGGCCAATTTTGATCCCCGTTTTATTGCGCTACGGCCAACATCGACACAGTTAATTGCCGTCGCCAGAGACTTCAAAATTTACTACAAAAAAGTTGACGGTGCAACGCCTAGCAGCTACTCGATGGACCACACGGCCGGCAGTTATGTGTTTGACCGTAAAGGCCACGTCCGGCTGTTTACACGCTACGGCGGTGGCACGGACATGCTGGTGTCTGATCTTCGGCAGCTGATCAAAAGTGGCTAATAATCGGCTCGACGCGAGCAGCAGATAAGTAAAAGTACCAATTACTGGCCGACTTCGATGCCAATAAAAAAGCCCGCTAACTTCAGTTACCGGGCTTTTTCATATCAACACAGACTGCCTTACTTACCCGGCAGGCATAACACTTAAATGGTGCTGACTCAGGCGTATTCCACCAGTGTTTTTTTCATCTTTTTCATCGCCGCTACTTCGATTTGTCGGATGCGCTCGGCACTGACACCGAACACAGCAGCCAGCTCATGCAGTGTCATGCCGCCTGATCCGTCGTCATTGACTTTGAGCCAGCGCTCTTCAACAATCCGGCGGGAGCGGTCGTCGAGCTGCCCCAGCGCTGTGCTGATGCCATCGCTGGCCAGATCGTCTCGGGCGCGAGACTCCATCAAGGCTGTCGGCTCTTGTGTGCTGTCCGCCAGATAAGCAATTGGGCCAAAGGTTTCTTCGCCCTCATCATTCGGGCTGGGGTCCAACAGCACGTCACCGCCGGACATGCGTTGCTCCATCTCAATGACTTCTTCACGCTTGACATTCAAGGTTTTAGCCATGGTGTCGATCTGGTCCTCGGTTAGCGTGTCGCGGTGGGTCGCGGTGCCAGCGTCGTCCTTAAAGCCTTGTTTCATTGAGCGCAAATTGAAAAACAGCTTGCGCTGGGCCTTGGTGGTTGCCACCTTAACCATGCGCCAATTTTTCAAAATGTACTCATGCATTTCCGCTTTGATCCAGTGCATAGCGTAGCTCACCAGCCGTACATTTTGGTTTGGGTCAAAGCGCTTGACGGCCTTCATCAAGCCAATGTTGCCCTCCTGAATCAAATCGCCGTGAGGCAAGCCGTAGCCGAGGTATTTACGGGAGATAGACACTACCAAGCGCAGGTGCGACAAAACCAGTTTACCGGCAGCGTCAAGGCTGTTGTCGTCCTTGAGGCTTTTCGCAAACGACTGCTCCTGCTCCAACGTCAGCATGGGCATGCGGTTAACTGCAGAGATATAGGCATCCAAGTTCCCTAGCGGCGGAACCAGCGACCATGGGTTAGCCGCAGCAACGGCGTGGTGCTCGTTGCATTTTGACGCCAGTACCAACGCTGAGGGTTGTGGCAGGGTAAATGACATCGAAAAACTCCTTTTGTCTTATCCTAAATGTTAGCACTCAAGGCTATAGAGTGCTAAATGCAAGGGTCAATCAACGGTGCGGGGTAAACCTACAGGCTACAGCCACTGATTTTTTGTGACGATTCAGGGCTGCGGTAGTTTGCCGGCCGAGGGATACTTTGCCAAAATTTGCCCAGGTTGCAGCGCCGCAAACCAACGCAGAGTGCATTGCCGCAAACCGTCGAGGGTTGTGCAGGCCCGCCGCAGGTTTAGCGAGCACATTGCCGGTTGGCAAAAACACGGCGCTTACAAACGCATTGAGCTGTTGATTGGGCCATTGACGTTCTCACTTTCTG
>JAYULP010000344.1:0-8971 GCA_043763445.1 Polaromonas sp. | reverse complement strand
TCAGGCCTTTGTTGAGCATCACCAAAAGCTCTTTTTGGCGTTTGGACAGCTTTTCAGTGGGCGCTGCGGTCGTACCGTCAGTGGTAGTGGTCGATGGGTCAAGGTCTTGCTGCAAGAACAGTTGCAGCACACTGAGGATTTCAGTCGCTGCGGCTGACTTTGCAATGTATGCGTCTGCTCCGCTTTCCATACACCGCTCTTCGTATTGCCTAGCCGGTGCAGCGCACAACACCACTAGGTGAGCATCTGGAAACTGTTTTTTCAGCTGCCGAACGCCTAAAACGTCGACGTTGTCCGATACCTTTAAGTCCATAGTGATCAACTGTGGAACATCATTGGTGTAAGCAAATGTCAGCGCCTCGTTGAGGCACTCAAACTCAACAATTGAGGCAGTTCGCTGAATCCGGTGGATCAGTCGGGAGATCGCGTCGCGCATCAGTGGCTGGTCGTCGATGACAAAAATACCCATAGTCAATTGCAGTTTTCAGTTGTCATTACCCGGGAGCATAACCTGTACAACACAGCGTCAGCGTCACAACTGATATAACTTTACGCAGCCTATTGGCGGCAACTTTGTCACAGGATACGGCGGTGTAACACTTTGTATTTAATCGACTTGAGGTGAGACGGTGCTAAAAAACTGTAAGTGGCTGCATCTCCGCTACTGCACCGGCAGCGATACGCTTGGCTTACTTTTGGGCTGCAGGCGCTGAAAAATAGTTCAGTGCACATTCAATGTCAGCTACTAAAGCATTGGGCGCTAGCCGCACCGTGGGGTCAAGCGCCGGCAGCGCGTTGGCTCCGTCCGCGCGCCAGCTAGAGTGCAGTAGCGCTAGCGCTTGAGCGGCTGCTTGCGGTTGTGCAAAACCTACGCTTTGCAGCAGCGCCTGACCGCCAGCGCTGAGCAGTTTGAAATAAAACTGGCCGTCTTTTTCGCGGTAGTGTTTAAAGCTGGGAGCGGCGACTTTTGCGGCTGTGGTGGCGGGCGCAGCGGCCGCCACGCTGCTCAGGCTGCGCAAGCCAACGGCCTGGCGCAACTCGCCCATCAGCGGAATTGCTTTGGCGCGTGCTTTTTCGGCACCGGCTTGCAAAACGCATTCGATTCTGGCGGGGTTGCCTAACAACGCCTGGTAGCGCTCGCGCATCGGTGCAATATGACGGTCCACGCAGTCAAACAGCATTGTTTTGGCGTCCCCCCAGCCGATGCCGTCGGCATACGCCTGGCGCAGCGACGCGGTGTCTTCGGCGCTAGCAAAGGCTTGGTACATCTGGAATAGCGCGGAGCCTTCCACCGTTTTGGGCTCGCCCGGTGCGCGGGAGTCGGTCACCAAGCGGCCAATCAGTTGGCGCAAGGTGTGGCGCGGGGCAAACAGCGCAATCGTGTTGTCGTAGCTTTTGCTCATTTTGCGGCCGTCCAAGCCCGCAAGCAGCGCGACCGAAGCGTCAACCTGCGCCTCGGGTAGCACCAGGTGCTCGCCATACAGGTGGTTAAAGCGCTGCGCTGTGTCGCGCGCGATTTCAATATGCTGGAGTTGGTCGCGCCCGACTGGCACCCGATGTGCTCGAAACATCAAAATGTCAGCGGCCATCAGCACCGGGTACATGAATAAGCCGGCACTCACTTCAGCATCGGGGTCGGTCTGGGCAGCGGTATTTTTGTCAACAGCCGCCTTGTAAGCATGGGCGCGGTTGAGCACGCCTTTGCCTGTCACACAAGTCAGCAGCCAGCTCAGTTCAGGGATTTCAGGAATGTCCGACTGGCGGTAGAAGCTCACGCGCTCCGGGTCTAGCCCCGCGGCCAGCCAGCTAGCGGCGATCTCCAGTGTTGAGCGCTGAATGCGAGCGGGCTCGCTGCACTTGACCAGCGCGTGGTAGTCGGCCAAAAAGTAGTAGCTTTCAACGCCAGGCAGCTCGCTAGCCGCCACTGAGGGGCGAATCGAGCCAACATAGTTACCTAGGTGCGGCGTACCGGTTGTGGTGATGCCGGTCAAAAAACGTTGGGCAGGCGGCAGTGGCGCTGCTGTAGGGCCGGCAGTCATCATTTCACCATCATCGCTAGCGGCGTTAATACGGCTTCAATGACGCGCAAAGTAGCGGACATCAGTGGACGCATCCAAAAGGCGCTGATGACTCCGGTGAGAACCAGCGCCATCACCACAAAAAATCCCCAAGGCTCAATTCGCGAGACTAATTCGGCTTGCCGAAAGGGCAGCAAGCCGACCAAAATGCGCCCGCCGTCGAGCGGTGGCAGGGGGAACAAATTGAACACGAACATCACTACGTTTACCAAAATACCGGCTTGGCACATTTTCATAAAAAATGGCTCGCTCACACTTGCCCCCTGCAGCATATAAAACGCGATTCCCCAAAGCAGCGCCTGAATCAGGTTCGAGGCCGGCCCAGCCAGCGCGACCCAGACCATGTCGCGCTTGGGGT
Organism: Polaromonas sp.; assembly: GCA_043763445.1. GTDB lineage: Bacteria > Pseudomonadota > Gammaproteobacteria > Burkholderiales > Burkholderiaceae_C > Polaromonas. The sequence continues at coordinate 6,535 of JAYULP010000344.1, read as the reverse complement.
TGCGCAGGCGGCCAAACTGCACCGGCACAGGCTTGGCGTAGCCGAATAAAAAACTGCCGCCAGTAGCTACATACAGCATTAGCGGCATCACGATGGTGCCCACCAGGTCGATGTGACTTAAGGGATTAAGGGTAACGCGTCCCAGCGCGAAGGCGGTGTTGTCGCCAAAATAGCGGGCAACATACCCGTGTGCAGCTTCGTGCACCGTGATGGCAAACAGTACCGGGAGCGCGTAAATCGCGATGGTTTGAATGGTGTGGGCAATGTCCATTGTGCGATTGTCTCAGACGAGAACTCAGCGCACCGGCGTTGACCGCCGGTAAGGCTTACAGACCCAACACGGCCAGCTCACCCCGGCCTTGGCGGACCACCACCGCTGGCCCGCCGCCTACGCTGCCCATTGCTGTGAGGTCAATCACGGTGGTCGGCTGCAAGTGGCAGGCTCCGGCGTCGATCACCGCTGCCAACTCGTGCTCCAACAGGGCGCGAATCGCTTGGGCATCATTCAGCGCGGCAGTCTGCCCGCGTGGGATCAGGGTTGTAGCGAGTAAGGGTGCGCCGTGCAAGTCCAGCAGGGCTTGAAGTGCCCGGTGTGCAGGCACGCGCAAGCCAATGGTTTTACGTGACGGGTGACTCAAGCGGCGCGGCACCTCTTTGCTCGCCTCCAAAATGAAGGTGTAAGGCCCTGGGGTGGCAGCTTTGAGCAGACGGTATTGCTGGTTGTCTACCCGCGCATAGCTGGCGAGCTCGCTCAAGTTTCGGCACAGCAGCGTCAGGTGGTGCTGGTCGTTTACGCCACGGATGCGGCGCAGGCTATCGGCGGCGGCCTTGTCGTCTAAGCGGCAGACCAAGGCGTAGCTGGAGTCGGTGGGCACGGCGGCAATGCCACCGCGCGCTAGCAAAGCGGCTGCTTGTTTAAGCAGCCGCTGCGGCGGGTTATCGGGATGTAGTTCAAAAAACTGGGCCACGGTGGTCGGGATGAATTTTTCAGCGCAAAGCAAGCGTGCTCGCGGCTTGGCGGGCTGAATTCCCAAGCTGTCCTGTGGACGGCTTTTTCACACCACAGCGGCTGCTGCCAGCGCCCTGCCTGCTGGTGCGGGGCTACCGCCACCGCCGCCACTGCTGCCCAGTGCGGCTAGCTGGCGGGCAACTGTACTCACTGAATACGATCGGCCAGCAGCTCCCAGACGGGGGTCAACTCGCCGGGTAGAAAGGGCAGGGCACCTAGGTCAATCCGGCTTTCGTCTGGGCTGTGAAAGTCGCTGCCGCGCGAGGCAGCTAAACCGAACTCTTTGGCGGTTTCGGCGTACTTAATATATTCCGGCGGGCTGTGGCTGCCAGTCACCACTTCGACGGCTTGGCCGCCGTGGGCTGTGAATTCAGTGAACAGCGCGTATTCCTCGTTGGCCGTGAACTTGTAGCGCCCAGGGTGGGCAATCACTGCCACGCCCTTAGCTTGGGTGATCCAGCGCACCGCGTCCCCTAGCGCCGCCCAACGGTGCGGTACATAGCCGGGTTTGCCTTCGGTGAGGTACTTTCTGAACACTGCGGATGTGTTGCTGCAAACCCCGGTTTCAACCAAAAAGCGCGCAAAGTGGGTGCGCGAGATCAACTCTGGGTTGCTGACAAACTTCAGCGCGCCTTCGTAGGCCCCCCGGATGCCGACTTCTGCCAGCCCAGCAGCCATGTCCATGGCGCGTTGCTGGCGGCCGCCGCGCGTGGTGTGCAGTCCGTGCACCATGGCGGGATGGGTAGCGTCAAAGCCAAGGCCGACAATGTGCACCGTCTCGCCGGCAAAGGTCACGGACACCTCGGCACCCGTCAAAAAAGCAATTCCATTGGCTTTGGCGGCAGCAGCAGCGCGCTCAATGCCGCCGACTTCGTCGTGGTCGGTCAGTGCCCACAGCTCTACCCCGTTGGCGCTGGCGCGCGCCGCGAGCGCCTCGGGGCTAAGGGTGCCGTCGGACACAACGGAGTGGCAGTGCAGGTCTGCGTTGAGAAAGTTCTTGGCTTGAGTAGGGGTCACTGCGCTATTTTAGGCACGATGAGCGTTCGGCGCAGTCGCGCGGGGCAATGCCTGTTGGCACCGTTTGCCGTCCTTGCTCGGCTGTGAACGCCATCGCCATCAGCATGACCATGACCGGCGGATTGGCCATGATCACGCTGCACCAACTGAGCAACGCCCGCGTGCAGCGCATCGCCCGGCCGCTCGAAGAGCGGGACGTGCCCGATAACATCAAGCGCTACCTGCGCGACGCCAAAACCATGCAGGCACCGCCCGAGCTGCTGGCAGCTCGCCCACTGGGTAAGTCGCCTGCCTTATGTCGGCTGCCTTATGTCGGCTGTCAGCACTGAAGGCGAGCTGGCGGTGGCCGAGTCCGGCGCCATTATTGAGTCCCTGTTTGAGCGGTAGGGCAACCGTCGCTGTAGTCCCGCCGTGGGCCACGCGCAGCGGCAGCGCTACACCTTTACTTTGCACTTTGCACTTTGCCGACAGCTCGGCTACGTCGCCGCTGCAACTCAAGTTGGTGTTTGCCAAGGCAAACACCTCGCCAATGCGGTTTTTTGTCAAGCCGATTGCCCGCGCTATTACCGCCAAGGTCAAGCAAACCTTCATTGGGCCCCGCTTCGCGCAAAACCTAAACGATATGCAGTCTGAGCGGGGTAAGACCGCTTGGTTTGCTGGCAGCCACAGGGTCGGTGCTGACGTTCAAATGAGCTTTGTGCTGCAAGCCATTGCGGCGCGGGGCGGCGAGTTTTCAATGGCGCGCTGATGGCGCAGCTACGCCGAAGGACAGGTTAAGACAGTCGCTATAAAAATAATAGCACTCTAGCAAATAAACACGACGGCTACACTGTGTTTTGGCTTGAAATCGACGTTTTTATGCTGCGGTGTGCCCCGCGTGTTGCCGCTGACGGTGCCGACAGACAAACCCCAGTGTTTGAGCCAGGCGCGAGTCATCTGGCCCAGTGACAGAAGAAAAAATAATTTTGCTGTTTGCCATGAGCTTGTTCAAAGGCTTGCCCGCCGTCGGGCGGGCTTGGACAAACCCAGCGCGAGCGCAGAGCTACCACTTCGCCAGCACCACTTCAACCACCGCCACCGCCACCGCCACTGCCGCGCCAGCGTGGTGCGCGGCCGCCTTAGCTTTCGGCGGCTTCCACCAAAAACCGCACCCGTTTGACGCCTTGCCACTCGTCTGCGTCTAGCCTGAAAGCCAGCGTGACGCGCGCTGGCAGCTGCTCGGTGTGGCCAAACCAGATGGCGTCAACCGGCTGGCCTTGGTGTTTGAGCTTCAGCGCTAGGTGTTTTTCGCCGACCAGCCGCTGCGACAGCACTTCAACTTCTTCGCTGAACGTGGGCGCTGCAAAGCCCTGACCCCAGACCGCTTGGTGCAAGGTGTCCACCACGTCGGTGCGGCGGTATTGCGCGGGCAAGGGGCCGTCGGTGTCCAGGCGGCGCAGTAAGGTGGCGGCGTCTAGCGACTCGCGGGCAACTTGCTGCAACGCGAACTCAAACGCTTCAAACTGGGCCTCGTCAATCGTGCAGCCGGCTGCCATGGCGTGGCCGCCGAACCGCAGCAACACGCCGGGGCAGCGTTTGGCAACCAAGTCAAGCGCGTCGCGCAAGTGAAAGCCAGGAATCGAGCGGCCTGAGCCTTTGAGCTCATGCGCTTTGCCTGGAGCTTGGCTAGCGGCAAACACAAAGGTCGGGCGGTGTAGCTTGTCTTTGATGCGGGACGCCACAATGCCGACCACGCCTTCATGGAAATCCGGCTCAAAAATGACCACGGCGGCCGGCGGCTCGTCGTGCGGGTCCAGCATGGCGTCGGCGGCGAGCTGCGCCTGCTCGCGCATGCCGGCTTCAATGTCGCGCCGTTCGCGGTTGATGCTGTCTAGCAGTTGCGCTAACTCGTCGGCTCTTCGGGGATCGTCGGTGAGCAAGCATTCAATGCCCAGCGTCATGTCCGCTAGCCGGCCGGCGGCGTTGATGCGGGGGCCTAGGGCAAACCCAAAATCAAAAGTGGTAGCAACTGAGGCCTTGCGGCCCGCCGCGACAAACAAACTGGCCAGCCCTGCCGGCAGTTGCCCACAGCGCACGCGCTTGAGGCCTTGTGCCACCAGGCGGCGGTTGTTGGCGTCCAGCTTGACCACGTCTGCCACGGTGCCCAGCGCCACCAGTGGCAGCAAGGTGTCAAGCCTGGGCTGGCTAGCCAGCGTAAATGCACCGCGGGCGCGTAACTCGGCGCGCAGGCTCAACAGCACATAAAACATCACGCCCACGCCGGCCATGGACTTGCTTTGAAAAGTGCAGTCGGGCTGGTTTGGGTTGACGATGACGTTGGCCGCAGGCAGCACAATGTCGCCGCTGATCAGGGCGGGCAGGTGGTGGTCGGTGACCAGCACCTGCAGGCCCAGCGCGCGGGCGCGGGCCACGCCGTCGATGCTGGCAATGCCGTTGTCTACCGTCACCAAAATATCGGCCCCGGTGGCCTTAACGCGCTCGGCAATCGGCGCGGTCAGCCCGTAGCCGTCCACCACCCGGTCGGGCACGAGATAGCTGACATGGGGCAGCCCCAATAGTTTTAAGCCGCGCAGGGCCACGGCGCAAGCGGTTGCGCCGTCGCAGTCGTAGTCGGCCACCACGCAGATGTGTCGGCGCTCACGCTGAGCGTCGGCCAGCAGCACGGCGGCCTGCGCGGTGCCCGCCAAGCCGCTCGGTGGCAGCAGCCGGGCCAGGCCGTCGTCGAGCTCGTCAACCGAATGCACCCCCCGTGCGGCATACAGCTGCGCTAGCAGCGGGTGAATGCCGGCCTGTTCGAGCTGCCATTGGCTGCGGGGCGGAATGTCTCTGACGTGAATTTTCATGGGCAAAGCGGCGGTGAACGGCGCAAATTACACGCTACAAAAGTCATAGCTGCTCAAGCAGTGAAAACCACGGCTTCGGCCTTAAAACGCCTGAGATTTGTGCAAAAAAGCCGATTTTGGCGGTCTCGAACGTCTGCGCATGGCTTTCACCGCACAAGCTCAGTTGCACGGTCTGGCCAGCTTTTTGGCGGGCCAGCAGCTCGGCCAGCTCGCTGGCGTCCAGTGCGGCCCAGGCCGCAGCGTAGCCAGCCCAGTCGTCGGCAAACACGGCGTGGGCCAAGGTGCGCGGCGCGCTGACGGTGGGGCCGTCGCCTGTAATCGTCGGTAAGGGCTGCGCCAGAGCGCCGCTGCCGCTGAGCCAAAAAGAGTTGACGCTGCGCTGGCCGCGGGCTTGGCGTACATCGTTTAGCGGGTGGGTATACAGCAGCATTTGCATTTCGTTTTGCAAGCGGCGCAGGCAGGCCGAGGTGGTGGTGCCCGGCAGCCACGCATCGACGTTGCGGCCGAGCACCCGGTCAAGTGAGGCGGTGGGCAGCTCACGCAGAACCTCGCCTTCGGCCAGCCACCGGCCAGCACCGGCGTCGTGCAGCGTCATGCCGTCAGTGGCGAAGTAAGGCTGCATCGCCGTGCGCAGGCTCTGGGACTCGTCAGCCGTCAGCGCCAGCCCGGCCGGGTCGGTCAGCGTCGCGTGCTCCCGGCCCATAGCCCAGTGGCATGGCGTAATCACAGCCCAGGCCTTGCCCGGCGGGTAGCCGGCGCGCGCGGCCTCGGCAGCAGCCCAGGCAATCTTGCCGTCAGCGGTTGCCACGGTGGCAATGCCTGCAGCGGCGGCCAGCACCCGTTCATGCGGGGTTGACAGCGAGGTCGCTGCGCCTTCGCTGGTGGCAACCCGCTTCATCCCGCGCAGCAGCAAGCTCAGGTTACGCAGGGTGTTTGGTGGCAATACGCGCAGGGTCGGCGCCCAGGCCGGGCTGGCGCTGGCGGCAAACGCCACAACAAGGTGAAAGGGCTGAGTCATCGCTGCATTGTCCCGGAACTGCGTGCGCCACCACCGCGCAACTGGGATGCCACAATCGCGGGTTATGCAAATTCCCTACGAGCTGCTGCTGGGCTGGCGCTACACACGCGCCGGCCGCGCTACCCGGCGCAACGGTTTCATTTCTTTCATCTCGGGTGTCTCCATGCTGGGCATTGCGCTGGGCGTTGCCGCCCTGATCATCGTGCTAAGCGTGATGAACGGCTTCCAAAAAGAGGTTCGTGACCGGATGCTGGGCGTGATCTCGCACATCGAGGTGTTTGCACCCAACGGTGCGGCCCTGCCCGAGCCCGAGCAGACGCTGGCGCAGATTCGTGGCAACCCGCAGGTAGCAGGCGCGGCGACGTTCATTGCCACCCAGGCGCTGCTCGCCCGCGGCGAAGACATAAAAGGCACGCTGGTACGCGGCATTGACCCGGCGCTTGAAGGCCAGGTGACCGACCTGGCCGTGGCCAGCGCGTCCACACTGGCGCGGCTGGTGCCCGGCCAGTTTGGCGTGGTGCTGGGCGCTGAGCTGGCGCGGGCTATGGGGGTGCGCCCTGGCGATACCGTCACGCTGATTGCGCCCAGCGGCCAGGTCACACCGGCCGGTGTGGTGCCGCGCCTCAAGCAGATGACGGTAGTGGGCAC
>JAYULP010000343.1:0-8977 GCA_043763445.1 Polaromonas sp. | reverse complement strand
CAATAGCAACGCCGTACAGTCCAGCAAGGGTGTGGGACGCGCCTATGGCAATGCACACAAACACCACAGGCCAGGCAGTAGAGCGCATTGACACGCCCAAGCCGGCGATGACATTGGTGCCATGCCCTGTTGTACAGGCCTGCGCGATGTGCTGGACTGGCGCGTACTGGGTGCCGGTGTAGTACTCGGTAATCCACACCAGCGCAGCGGTGAGTAACAACCCGACGGTGCAGGCGCCAAACAGCCGCAATTGGCTGCCAGCGGCGTGCAGCACGTTGTCCGGCATGAGCCACAGCGTCACAAAGTAAAACGCAATCAGCGACAAGGCTCCGGCCACCGCCAAACCTCTGTAGAGTGCTGGCATCACATTTTTTTTACCTGGAGCAGCCTTGACAAAAAAGCAGCCAATGATGGACGCCAGAATCGACACGCCCCCAAGCGCTAACGGATAAACCACGGCACTGAGCGGTGCGGTTGTCACCAGCAACGCGCCCAGCACCATGGTGGCGATCAGCGTCACCGCATAGGTCTCAAACAGGTCGGCGGCCATGCCAGCGCAGTCGCCCACGTTGTCACCGACGTTGTCGGCAATCACAGCAGGGTTGCGCGGGTCATCTTCGGGAATACCGGCTTCAACTTTGCCCACCAAGTCCGCACCGACATCGGCCCCCTTGGTAAAAATGCCACCGCCAAGGCGCGCAAAAATAGAAATGAGCGATGAGCCGAAGGCAAAACCGATGAGCGGGTTAAGCAGCTCTGCTAACTTCACGTTCGGCGCGTAGTTGCCGTTGCCCACTAGCGACCAGAAAAACCCTGTTACACCCAGCAGTCCGAGCCCGACAACCAACATGCCGGTGATTGCGCCACCCCTGAAAGCCACGTCAAACGCCGGGCCGATACCCCGCGCAGCGGCCTGCGCTGTGCGGACATTGGCGCGAACCGAGACGTTCATTCCAATGAAACCGCAGGCCCCTGACAGTGCCGCGCCAACGATAAACCCAGCAGCGGTCTTGCCGTCTAGAAACACAGCAATCAGCACCGCCAAAACGGCGCCGACCATGCCAATGGTTTTGTACTGTCGTGCAAGGTAGGCAGCAGCGCCCAGTTCAATGGCTGCCGCGATTTCCTGCATGCGGGCATTGCCAGCGTCTTGGGACAATATCCACTGCCGGGTCCACACACCGTAGCCCACAGCAACGAGTCCGCACAGCAGCGCAAAAATAAGCACCGAGTTGTTGATCATGAGACAGTTTCCTGGTTGTTTGTGGCGAAGAGGAGGTCTAACGCTGCTGGGTCTTGACCTCCGCTGCGTTGCTTCCTCGCTACACCCAACACACGGCTTGGAGACGATTGGCCAACAGTTGCAATTTAACGGCAAACCGGGCGACGTAGGGCGCTTGTAAGGCCCCTGTGCCTAAAATACGGGTTTATCCTAGGCGCTTTCAGCGAGCTCTTTATTAACGCCAGCTCAGCTACTTTTTTTTCATCTCAAAACTCCACTTATGTCACTGAGCAAAGTTACCCCCGGTAAAAACGCCCCCGAGTCATTCAATGTAATCATCGAAATTCCGATGAACGCTGACCCGGTGAAATACGAAGTGGACAAGGCCTCAGGCGCTATTTTTGTTGACCGCTTCATGAGCACGTCCATGCACTACCCGACCAACTACGGGTATGTGCCGCAAACGCTCAGCGGTGACGGGGACCCGGTGGACGTGTTGGTGATCACGCCAGTGCCGCTGTTTCCTGGCGTGGTGGTGACTTGTCGCGCCATCGGCATTTTGAAAATGACCGATGAAGCCGGCGAAGACGGCAAAGTGCTGGCGGTGCCCATCGACAAAAAATGCTCGCTGTATACCCACTGGCAAAAGCCTGAAGACATGAACCCACTGCGCTTGAAAACCATATCGCACTTCTTTGAGCACTACAAAGACCTCGAAGAAGGCAAGTGGGTCAAGGTCAGCGGCTGGGAAGGCCCCGAGGCCGCCATGAAAGAAATTTCTGACGGCATTGCCAACTACGTTAAAGAGCCTCACGCTTGACGTCGAAGCGGCAACCAGCCCGCTCGCCAGCAGGCACTGCAACGGCGTAGCTCTCGCAGCTGTGTGGGAGCAAACCAACATACGCCGAGCGCGCCGCAGCAGTGCAGCTCTGCAAAGGCTTGGGTCTGGTTGTGGCCTGACTAAGGGGCTTGATTCAGGGGCTTGACCGAAGGGCCTGATTCAGAGGCTTGTTCAAGGGGCTTGCTTGAGGCTTTGGTGCCCACCTGCATCCCGCCTGCGCCCAGTTCACCGCCACTGCTAGCGGTGGCTCCTGTGTTCTTACTGGCTGGGCTGCTGTCGGGTATGCCGCGAAAAATTGGGCTTGACCAGTGACGTGGAGCGGACATAAACCTCGGCAACTGCTACCACAACCAGCGCGACTTTCGCGCCTTCGACGGGAGGTGCGCTGGCGACTTGCTCGGCAGTAGGCGATGCTTTGTGTTGCCGCTTATGTGGGCGGCGGCTTGTAGGGGCTGCGGCGCCCAAGCTCGTCCATGTAACCGGCAATACCTTGGCCTTCGCGCTCCAAAAAGCGCTCTACAGCGTCTGCAAATGCTGGGTGTGCCAGCCAGTGAGCGCTTGTGGTTTTCACCGGCAGCAGGGCGCGCGCCATTTTGTGTTCGCCCTGCGCGCCGCCTTCAAAGGTGTGAAAACCGTGCTCAATGCACCATGCCAGTGGCTGGTAATAACAGGCCTCGAAGTGCAGGCAGTCGACACGGGCTAACGCACCCCAGTAACGCCCGTAAGCCGTGAGCTTTTGGGCAGCGCTTAAAACGGTGTTTTTTTGGTCATTTTGGTGTCCTGCCGTTGTGGTTGCTTCTGTTAGTGCTATTAAACTAGTAGCGATGGCTTGGCGCTCACCGGCCGCGGTCGGGGTCTCTGCCACAAACATCAGCCAGTTCGCGGGCATGGTGTGTTGCATGCGCTCGAAGAAATCTCGACTCAGGTAGGGCGCATTGCCGTGCTCATAGTAGGTTCGCTCGTAGCATTTGTAGAAAAAATCCCAGTCAGCCGGGCTGATGTTTGTGCCGCGTGACCACCGAAAGGTAATGCCCGCGTCGGCCACCTTGCGGCGTTCTTGACGAATTTTCTTTCGTTTTTCTTGACTCAGCGAGGCTAGAAAATCGTCAAACGTCCTGAACGCTGAAGGCTCAGTGCCGGCAGTGGCCGTGTCGCCGCCTTCGGTCAGCCGCACGGTTTGGCTTGAATTGGACCAATGAAACTGCACTGTGTTGCGGAGCATCAACCCCGCTTGCTTAACGGCAACGATATCTTCGTCAGCGACAAACAGCAGGTGCAGTGACGACAGCTGCTGTTGCTCACACCAGCGAACTAGCGCCTGCGTCAGCAGCGCACGTTCGGCCGCTGTGCGGGCCATTAACCTAGCGCCAGGCACAGGCGTGAAGGGCGCGGCTACCACTGCCTTTGGGTAGTACGGCAGTCCGTGCTGCTGGTAAGCATTGGCCCAAGCGTGGTCAAACACGTACTCGCCATATGAATGCGGTTTTAAGTACAACGCGCAGGCAGCAGCCAGTGCATCGCCATCCCACAGGGTAACGAAGCGCGGCGTCCAGCCCGTTTCTGGCGTAGCGCTGCCGCTGAGGTGCAAGGCTGCAAGGTACTCATGGCGCATGAAAGGGTTCAAAGTGCCGTCGCCGCTTTGCATCGCAAGCAGCGAATTCCAGGTGGTTTTGTCAACCTCAAGCGGCGTGTTTAATATGCGAATGACATAATTGTTGCTGTTGTTTTTCACGTTTTTTGACTTTGGTTAGCCCTTATTTATGCCATTTACCGTTTGCGTTGCCCAGCTCAATTATTGCGTGGGAGATTTGTCTGGCAACGCACAAAAAATCATTGCAGCAGCACGAACCGCTTACGCGCAGGGCGCGCGGTTAGTGCTAACGCCCGAACTGGCTATTTGCGGCTATGCAGCTGAAGACCTTTTTTTGCGCGCATCGTTCATCGACGCCTGTGATGATGCCGTCAACACAGTGGCCCGCGAGCTCGCTGGGTTAAAAGGCTTAACAGTTGTGGTCGGCACACCGACCCGTGGCAACTCCGGGCACGGCGACGACGCGCCCGCCGGGCTGCGTACCAAAAGTATGGCGGTCCAGCAGCGCCACAACGCCGCACGCGTGTTGCGCGAAGGTGCAGTCGTTGACACTTATGCCAAACGCGAGCTGCCCAACTACCAGGTGTTCGATGAGCGTCGCTATTTCACGCCTGGCGTTGGCACCTGCGTTGTTGACGTTCAATCAGAGCAGGGCGAAACACTCAGGGTTGGGCTGCTAGTGTGCGAAGACGCTTGGTTTGCAGAGCCGGCGCAGCTGGCCAAACAGGCTGGCGCGCAGTTGTTGGCCGTGATCAACGCATCGCCGTTTCATGTGGGAAAAGGAGCAGAGCGCGAAGCAATGATGAAAAGTCGCGTGATTGCTTCGGGTTTGCCGTTAATTTATGCACACTTGGTCGGCGGCCAAGATGAAATCGTGTTCGACGGCCGCTCGTTCGCGCTGCAAGCGGACAGCACCGTGGCGGGCCGAGCCGCAAGTTTTAAGGCTGAGCTGTTCTATATTGAGGTAACGCCTGAACACGGTGCGGTCAAACTGCAAGCCTCGACCACGCCCGAGCGGACACCTGAGGCCGACTTATGGGATGCCTTGGTCTTGGGGCTGCGCGACTATCTTGGGAAAAACGGATTTTCTGGGGCGTTGCTGGGGCTGTCGGGCGGTATTGACTCGGCGGTGGTTCTGGCCATTGCAGTGGACGCAATAGGCGCTGACAGCGTCAGAGCCGTCATGATGCCTTCGCCCTACACCGCTGAAATTTCTTGGACAGATGCGCGAGAAATGGCCCAGCGCCTGAATGTGCGCTATGACGAGATCCCGATCTTGCCTGAGTTCGAGGCGTTTAAACAGTCGCTGGCCGCTGAGTTCAAGGGGATGCCGGAAGACACTGCAGAAGAAAATATGCAGGCACGGATTCGTGGTATTTTTTTAATGGCGCTAGCCAACAAATTCGGCTCAATCGTGCTGACAACTGGCAATAAAAGCGAGATGGCCACTGGCTACTGCACCTTATACGGCGATATGGCAGGCGGCTTTGCGGTTATCAAAGACCTGCTTAAGACCAGCGTGTTTGCATTGGCCCGCTGGCGCAATCTGCACGACCCGTACGGCACGGGTGCAGCGCCAATACCCGAACGCATCATCACCCGCCCGCCGAGCGCGGAGCTCCGCGCAGGTCAAACAGACCAAGACAGTTTGCCGCCCTACGGCGTTTTGGACGACATTTTGAGCCGCTACATGGAAAACGACGAGAGCATTGCGTGTATTGTTGCGGCAGGCTTTGATCCGGACGTGGTGCAAAGGGTCACGCGTTTGATCAAGCTCAACGAGTACAAGCGTCGCCAATCGCCGGTGGGAATTCGGGTGACGCACCGCAGTTTTGGTAAAGATTGGCGCTATCCGATCACCAACAAGTTTCGCGCATGAGCGTCGCGCTGAAAGCGTGCCGCCCGGCAGTTCCGCTAGGCACGGCCTGCATACAATCGCGGGCGGGCGCTCTAAGCGTCTGGCTTCCTTTCATGACACCGGAGAGAACTTTCAATGAAACAAATTACCGCTATCTTGAAGCCTTTCAAGCTCGAAGAGGTTCGCGAGGCTTTGGCGCAGTGCGGCGCAACCGGGCTGACAGTTACCGAAGTCAAGGGGTTTGGGCGTCAGAAAGGTCATACTGAGCTGTATCGGGGAGCAGAGTACGTGGTGGATTTTCTGCCGAAAGTCAAAATTGAGGTCGTGGTCAAAACCGCTGACGTGGACCAATGCGTTGATGCCATTGTGCGGGCCGCCCGGACCGGAAAAATCGGCGATGGCAAAATTTTCGTGACCAGTGTGGAGCGTGTTTTGCGCATTCGCACCGGTGAGCAAGACGCAGCGGCAATTTAGCTGCGCCGCTGGGTGTGCGCTGACAGGCTCAAATGTGGTGCAGTATGCTTTTTTGCTTGTTGCCCTGGGCTGCAGCAACAAGCTGCCCCAACAAACATTGAGCGTCTGAATGGGCTGAAATATGTGCCATCAAACTTTGACTCATGAAACCTTGCGCTTGCGACGCGGCAAGAAAGTCGAGCAGCTTGTCGTAGTAGCCGTTCAAATTGAGCAATCCGATCGGTTTGTCGTGGTAGCCCAGCTGCCGCCATGTCCAGACTTCAAAAAACTCTTCAAGAGTGCCGATTCCCCCGGGCAAGGCTAAAAAAGCGTCAGATTTCTCGGCCATGATTCGTTTGCGTTCGTGCATGCTTTCGACGACATGAAGCTCAGTGCAACCTTGGTGAGCCCATTTCTTTTCCACCAGCGCTTTTGGAATCACACCAATGACTCGGCCGCCGGCCGCTAGGGTCGCATCAGCGACCATACCCATCAGGCCGCTGTGCCCTCCGCCATAAACCAGCTGGCCTCCCCGTCGCGCAATCGAGGCACCCACCGCTCGGGCTGCGTCACTAAAGGCACCAACGTTGCCCGACTGAGAGCCACAAAAAACACAAAGTGAAAATGTGCTGTGGTCGAGTCGCGGTGGCTGCATCATGGAAAAAAGCGATGGGCAGCAGCCAGCAGCCATGTTCCTGTGCACAACAACAAGGTCAAAAGAACGGCTGCGCTGCCCATGTCCTTTGCACGTTTGGACAAAGGATGCCACTGCAAGTCAATTCGGTCGATAGCAGTTTCAATTGCAGTGTTGAGCAACTCAACGATCATTACCAAGGCAACAGTGCCGCTGAGTAGTACCGCTTCTAGCCAATTTTCAGCTAACCAGAATGCTGCAGGCATTAAAAACAGTGCAGCGATGGCCTCTTGGCGAAACGCGGTTTCAAACCAAGCCGCGCGAAGTCCGGCAAGCGAGTAACCGAAGGCGTGCCACAGGCGAGAGATGCCTCTGCGATGTTTTTGTGGATTACTGTCGATCAGCTTATTTCCAGGAGCTAACGGTGTGGGCGGCAAAGGTTCAATCATGTCGGCAATTGTGGCGTGGTTAGGCGCAGCGGTGTGGCGGCAGCTCAACGGCTTGATGTGTTAAAAAATGCAAACAATGGCTTGTGATGGACGGTGTGCATAAAACTTCCCGCTGTTGGTGACCGCATGGACTTAGGCGGTCTACCGTGTTGCCTTTTGCCAATAGCGATGCTGTTGGCTACACAAACCGCCTCTTAGACTCTGCTCAGTCGCACCACCTTACCCGGCGTTATCACACCATCTTTAGCGCTTGCTCGCTTTGGGTGCTTGCTTTGGTTTTTCGGGAGCTACCCAACTCACCAGTTGGGTGCCCGCCCAGGTGTCGTGCCAGAACTGCTTACTGGCGTGAAAACGCGCCAATACGGCCCAAACCGCCACCCAGCCTAGGGTAATTACAGCGCCTTCCGTGCCGGGCAGTTGAAATGCGTAGCTCGCCAACAATGGGGGTAAAAACCAAAGCCAGCTCAGAGCGTAGCGCGCCAGTGCACGTTTTTGGGTGAGATGTGCACCGCAGCGATCCACCACACGTATGTCCCATGTTTTCATCGCCAGCGTTTGACCTCTTGCCCAAAACCAAACGAAGTAAATGCCAAAAACCACAAACAAAAAAGCCTGCAGCGCATGGCGATTATCCATAGCATTGCGAGTCTGGCTCAGCGTGCCAAAAAGATAGCCAGCAATGAAAATGACACCGAACATCAGCAGGCCTTCATACATCCAACAAGCCATACGGCGGGCAATGGATGGTACTTTGGGTGGCTGGACAGTCACGTTGTGAAGGCTCAATTCGACCATTGATTTTTTTGTAGGCACGTCAAACAAGCAGTACCTGACGACCCGAAAGAAAGTGAAAAACAAAGCGCGTCTACAGGGGCTAAAAAACTTTTACCACGCCCTAAACGGCCGCTCGCATTAGTAGTTCGCACTAACAGACCCCATCAACAGACCCCATCAACAGCTCGCATTACCTGCCTGCGCCGCATTACCCGCCAGGCGTCAACAAGGGCAAATTGCTGACTGGAGGCACAGGCACAGGCACAGGTACGAGCGCAGGTACGGCAGCTTTGGTGTTGCCATCACCGCGAACTGGCGCATTGATTGAGTGCGGCAATATTCCTGCAAGCTTTTGCGACGCAACGGGACGAGCAGCCAAGGCCGCTCCGCTGGCTCTGGGCCCGGACTTTTCGAGCAGCTTTTGCTTTTCGACTGAACTCAGCGCTTGGTAAGCCTGCCACTTCGCCAGTTTTTCTTCTGCCGTGAGTTGTTTCGAGAGCTCCGTTGCTGCACCAAAGTTAAGCCTTGCCTGCGCACGCTGTGCGGCACTCATAGCCACCCATTCGTTCATCCTGCTGTGCATTGTTTGCTGCTCAGTTGGCACAAGTGCGCTGTAGTTCTTGGAAATTGCAATCCATTTTCGGCGTTGTGGATCGCTGATGGACTCCCAGTCTCGCGACAATGGCGCAAGGGCTTGTTGCTGTGCGGGCGTTAGTTTGCTCCAGCCGGACTTGCTAGCAGCCGAAGCGGGCGATGCCTGCAGTAGCCCCGGTATCGAGCGGCTAGCCGATGCCGGGGCAACCGGCCTTGCCAGCTCAGCGCTTTGAGCCCAGGCAACACAAGCTGTAGATAGTCCTGCTGATACAACAACAGCGGGCAACCAAAAGTTGCGCCGTCGGTACAGGATGAAGTCACCAAAAATCAAAACGTAGCGCCCAGTCTATGAAGTTACAAAACTCACCAATCCACCGCGAAAGGCTGCCTTGATCTAAGGAGTCACTCTTAAAAATTGTATAAACCCCGGATCCGAAAAAGCCTCTGGTGGAAGCGCATCAGTTAGCAGTGCCACATCAACTTCGGCGAGTTCCTGAGCTCGGTTATCAGACTGGATGGTGTTGATGGCGAACAAACCGACAACCAGCGCAACTAGCGGCA
>JAYULP010000342.1:0-3584 GCA_043763445.1 Polaromonas sp. | reverse complement strand
CGTCGCGCCCTAGCCGCAGTGCTGCACACCTGCCCTGCGCCTTGCAGCTAGGCCGGCAGGGGCAACGCCGTCGCCCGCGGTGGTTTACGCCGGCGCAGTGGGCGGCAAGCGCAAGGTCAAGCGCTGCTGGCCGCAGCCAACGGCTCAGATAGCCACACGCAGTACCAAGACAAAAACGCCCGCCTTACCTAGCCAAGCACCAGATGCAGGTATCCCGTGAAGGCATGGGCCGCTGGGCTACAGGTCTGCACGTCAAGGGTTTGCTTAAACCGTTTGGGCCTGTTGGCCTGACCATATTGTTTGGCGCGTCGCAAATTTGCTCCTAAATACATAGCTGAGCAGAAAGCAAAGTCAACGGCCAAAGCAGGTTTTGACCAAAAAAGCCAGTTAGGCGGGCTTTTTGCCGATGCCGGGGCACTTATTTTTCAATGCGCGCAACAAATTTGGCAACGCGCTGGCCGAACACCTTGGCGCTGGCCAAATCGCCTTCAGGCATTTCGCTAGCGCCGGCGTCAGACGGCGACTGGGCCATAGCGCCAGCAAACGAGCCAAGGTAGTTAAGGTCGTTGCGCTGCGCGGCTTTGGTGTTGCTGGGCATGATGTTGTTGCCAACCCACACCCCGCCATGCTGCATTGCCAGCGTGAACAGGTAGTGCAGCGTTGAGTGCTTGTCGCCCGTCATGCTGGCGCTGTTGGTGAAGCCAGCAAATACCTTGTCAGCCCAGGCGCGGCTGTACCACGGCTTGGATGAGGCGTCAGCAAACTTTTTGAACTGCCAACTCACACTGCCCATGTAGGTCGGTGAGCCCATGATGATGGCGTCGGCGGCGGCCAGCGCCTCCCAGCCGCCGTCGGGCAGGTTGCCGTCAGCATCAATAGCCAGCAGCTCGGCGTCAGCGCCTTCGGCCACCGACTGGGCTAGGCGCTGAGTGTGGCCGTAGCCAGAGTGATAGACCACAACAGTTTTAGGCATGAAAAATTTCTCCTGAATAATAAAAAATTAGCTTAAAAACAACAGTAACGGATGGAAAAAATTACCCAGTCAAGTCGAGCACCAGCACTTCGGCGTTTGTCCCGCCTGCCAGATGCAACTGCGTTTGTGACTCCAAGGCCGCAGCATCACCGGCTTGGAGCAGATAGCCGTTGACTTCGAGCTGGCCGCGCACCACTTGCACCCAAGTTTTGCGCTGCATATTCAGCGGCAGCGAAGCGGCTTCGGCACCGTCGAACAAGCCGGCATACAGTTTGGCGTCAGCATGTACCGCCGCCGAGCCCGCTGCGCCGTCAGGCGAGGCCAGCAGCCGCAGCTGGCCTCGCTTGTGCGCCTCAGGTACGCTGAGTTGCTGGTAGCTGGGCGCAATGCCGACCACATTGGGCTCAATCCAGATTTGTAGAAAGTGGGTGCTTTGGCTATCCGCGGGGTTGAACTCGCTGTGCTGCACACCGGTGCCGGCACTCAGGCGCTGCACATCGCCAGGCACAATAATTTTGACGTTACCCATGTTGTCTTTGTGTGCCAGCTCGCCCGACAAGACGTAGCTGATGATTTCCATGTCGCGGTGGCCGTGCAAGCCAAAGCCCCGACCCGCCGCCACCCGGTCTTCGTTGATGACCCGCAAATTGCCGTAGCCCATGTGCTGCGCGTCAAAGTAATCCGCAAAACAAAAGGTGTGAAACGACTCTAGCCAGCCGTGGTCGGCATAACCGCGTTCGCCGGATTTTCGCAAAGTAATCATTCGGTGGCCTTTCGGGGTTGTGCGCCGCCCTAAGTGCAATGCGGCGCACTTTACCGCCGCATAGCCAATTGGGAACTGCAACGGCGCAATAACGTCTGGCACATTATTTTGCCAGCAACGCCTTTGCTGTTGCCGCTGTTGCCCACCACGTCCAAGCGTGTGGCCGCCGGCCGCAAACCGATGCCAACGCTGGCGCTGGCCGACGCGGTGCAGCGCGGACTGGGCCTCACGCTGGGCCTGGTGGGCAGACACGCTGTGTTCACGGTGCCCAACACTGCGCTGCGTGCCCCGCGAGCGCGCAACCACCTTGCGCTTAGCTTGGCTCGGCTTGTGGCCCGCCGCGCGGGCAAGCGCTTAGCGCTGGCCGCGCCGCAGCCGCCGACAACGCTTTCACCGCAAAGCGCTGTGGCAGCCGCTAGCCTAACTGGCCGACCTTCTCAGGCGGCGCACGCTGCAGGCTCAGCGCCTCGGGCGGCAAGCCGCCCCGGCGCGGGCGGAAATTGGCGTTAAGCTGCGCTCATCAACTCTTTGACAACTGGTAACTCCAAAAAATATGACTAAAAAGACAAGCCTTTCTCGAGCGGTGAAAACGCCTGTTCCCGCCGCGCCGCGTCATATTGCTGTGGTGGGCGCGGGCATTGCCGGCATCACCTGCGCCCGCACACTGGTGCAAGCCGGGCACACCGTGACGGTTTTTGAAAAAAGCCGTGGCGCAGGTGGGCGCATGTCGTGCCGCACCACCGAGCATGGCGGTTTTGACCACGGTGCGCAGTATTTCACCGTGCGCGATGCGCGCTTCGCATTGGCACTGTCCACGTCTCCCAGTGTGGTGCGCCCCTGGAGCGCCAATGCGGTGCGCATTCTTGACGAAGCTGGCCGCGTGGTCGCGGCCGCCAAACCCGCGCTTGAAGCCCACTACGTTGCCGCCCCCGGCATGGACGCCCTGGTCAAGCACTGGGCACAGCCGCTGATTGACGCGCAACAGTTGGTGCTGCAAACCCAGGTCAGCCGCATTGAGCCTGACAAACTTTTTGCAGACAAATGGCAGCTTCAAACCGAGGGCCCAGCGGGAAGTAGCCGGGTGTACTCCGGTTTTGACGAGGTGGTGCTAGCCGTGCCGTCGCCCCAGGCGCAGGCGCTGCTGGTCAGCTCGCAACAGGCCGCGCTGCTGGTCGCGGCGATGGCCAACGTCACTGTAGCGCCCTGCTGGAGCCTGATGCTGGCGTTTCCACAAGCCCAGCAGCCCACCCAAATTGGCCCGCAGTGGAACGCAGCCCGCAGCACGCACCACCGCATTGCTTGGCTAGCGCGTGAGTCGTCCAAGCCCCGGCGTAGCCCGATTGAGCGCTGGACTGTCAATGCCAGCGCCGAGTGGTCAAAGCGCCACCTCGAAGACAGCGCCGAACGCGTCACCGCCAAACTGCTGCGGGCCTTCACTGAAATTACCGGCGTGCGCGCCATACCGTCCTACACGGCGGTGCACCGCTGGCGCTACGCCCAAACCACCCAAGCGCTTGGACAGAGCTTTGCCAGGGACCCAAAAACGCGTATCGGCCTGTGCGGCGACTGGTGCCTTGGCCACCGAGTCGAAGACGGTTTTGTGTCGGGCCTAGACATGGCGCTGGCGCTGATTTAACAACGGCGCAGCACGCCGGCTGAATTGACCCGCTGCCGCATGCCGAAAAAACGCTGGGCATCGCCGTTTCGCCGCCGGGTGTTGTGCAGTCAGCGCCGCCCTTGGCCGGCGCGGCGAGCAGCACACAAACCTGACGGCCAAACTACACCGGCCGTTTCGCCCTCCCCCTCCCCCTCCCCGACCGGCCCACCGCACGCGGGCCCGCTGGTAGC
>JAYULP010000341.1:0-1405 GCA_043763445.1 Polaromonas sp. | reverse complement strand
CTTTGTCGACATATATTTTGTCGGCCGACACCGCAATGTAGTAGGCCGCTGACGCGCAGGTTTCTTCTACCACGGCATACACTGGCTTTTTATACTTCGCTTTGAGTCGCAGGATTTCGTCATTCATCATGCCGGCTTGCACTGGACTGCCACCGGGGGAGTTAATCAGCAGCACGACGGCTTTGGAGCCCTCGTCTTCAAACGCTGCACGCAGTGCGGCATTGACGAACTCAGCGCTGGCGTCGGCACCCGCCGCTATTTCTCCTTTAATTTCCACAACGGCCGTGTGCGGCGTAGTGGCGTCTGAAGCCGGCGCACCGCGATGCAAACCCCACCAAACTAAGGCCATCAGAAATGCAAGCCACGACAGGCGTACAAATGTTTTCCACCGCCGCGAGGTTTTTTGCTCATTCAAGCTAGCAAAGGCTAGTTTTTCGAGCGTTTGTCGCTCCCAGCCTTGCGGGCTGATTGAAGCGCGTTTTGCCGCATCAGATGCTATTATTTCAGGAGCAACATAAGGACTATTTACGCCGGCTACCGCCTCATTTGGCTTAAAACTAGGGGCTTGAGGATCGTCAGACGACGGATCAGGGCGATTGGAATCATTCATGCTGCTAGTTTAAAGAAATATCGGTCCAACAAACATCACAATGGCATTTAGGCCGGCCAAGATAACTGTTGCAAAGCTGTGGTGGCGAGAGTTGAACTAATGGCGATGGTTGTGATGTGGCGCGGATCGGAATTTCCTACAAGGCGGTTTGTGCTGCCAACAATGCCGCTGGTAGCCAAAAAAGCAGCACAGTAGACCGCCGAAGTCTGCACTGCCACAGTCCGCAGGGCGTTGTACAAACCAGCCCTAGGCGCCCAGTGGTGCGCGCTGCTGTCTAGCGGGGTTGCGGCAATAGACGACAGCGGTGTTCAAAAATCGGGAGCGCGCAGGTTGTACGCCGCGTGCCAGTACACAACGCCGCACTGTTCTGACACGGCAATGCCCACCAGAGGGCCCCGGCAGGGGCCGCCTGCACACATGCCGGTGTCCGGCGCATAAACCGCACCATGACTGGCACACATTAACCAGTGGCCCGAGGCGTCAAACACGCGGTTCGGCTGCCAGTCCAGCTCCATGGCTACATGACTGCAGCGGTTCAAATAAGCCACTGGGGCTGCGTTGAATCGAACAGCAAAGGCGCGGCAGGTCTGCCCGCCGTACACCACATCAAAAGGAACAGCTCGCCCACGCTCTTGCAGCGCAGACGAATTGCACAGCGCAATCAGTTCAGCGCCGGGGGGCGAGCTGGAGTCAGGGGCCAACGGTGTTGTCATGACGTTATAAACACAATCCAAGCCTGCGCGTTAGCCGCGGGCCAGCAGCCAGTCGCGCAAAGCTGCAACTGTCGGCACAACG
>JAYULP010000340.1:0-3603 GCA_043763445.1 Polaromonas sp. | reverse complement strand
ACCCTGTTCGCTGCTGGCGTTCGCCACACGTTTTAATTGAAGCCTGGCGCTTGCCAGTGTTCGGTTAATCCAAAAGCCCGCAAAAGACTTGTCTTTTGCGGGCTTTTTTGTTTTTAGGTGAACTTTGTATGTCGGTCGGCCGTGCCCGGTTGTGTGGTGATTTTGTGTGGCGAGCAAATAATTGATGACGCACAAAAACGCGTGGACTCTTGACTCACGTTGTGCTCGCTCATGCTCGCCCTACACCACTAAACCCTTGAACCCTTAAACCCTTGAATAAGCCCTGGGTGAATGGGATAGACGGGATAAAGGTTTGTTTGTTTGTCTCAGCAGGTAGGCTCAATGGCCTGCGGCGTTGCAAGCGAGGTGTCGAATTCTTTGGTTGTGGGCCAGCAGGCCTGCCCACAGCCTGTAAGTCGGTTTGAATGGATCAGTCGCAAAGGAAGTAATGGTTGCCAAAGTCGTATTAACTGGCCTTGCTGGGCTGCTGTTGTTGGCGTCCTGTGCATTTGTTGCGGATGACGAGGCTTGTTGCACGCGCACTGCCGAGTTGGAGGCGCAGAGCGACAGGCGCCCAGCGCAACTCGAGCGCTTCCCGTCACCCTTGGGCTCACTAGCGCTTGCATCGTCGGCAGCGGCGTCCTTGCCCGCGCCCAGCCGGTGGACGCACCACACCTTGCCCGGCAAAAAAAGTACCCGCTACGCTTATGAATGGCTTGACCACCGGCCAACCATGCGGGCGCAGGCCGTCTCGTCGGCGAGCATGCTTCGCTATGCGCTCAGAGCAGAAGCTGCTGCACTCGGGCACATCAAGTTTTCATGGAAGGTGCCCAAGCTAATTGCAGGTGCCGACCTGACTCAGCGGGATGCACACGACTCACCGGTGCGTGTGGCACTGGCATTTGACGGCGATCGAGCCCTCTTTTCGGCAAAAGATGCGATGTTGTCGGAGCTAGCGCATGCCGTAGGCGGCGAGCCCTTGCCCTATGCCACCTTGATATATGTATGGTGCAGTCAGTGTGAGCGAGGCGCGTTGCTGAAAAGCCCGCGCACCGACCGTATTCGCGAGATGGTGCTGGAGTCCGGGCCAGACAAACTGGGGCAATGGCAAGACTACCGACGCGATATTCGAGCTGACTTTGAGCTGGCTTTTGGAGAGGCACCCGGCGCGCTGCTCAGCGTTGGGCTGATGACCGACACCGACAACACCGGTGAGTCCACCAGTGCTTGGTATGGTCCGATTTCCTTGACCCAGTAAGCGCTAGACCACCAGCGCGGTGACTGCGCTTTAACCCAGCAAAGCCTGCTTCGATACGCCAAAACGTACCTTGATGCAACCTAATGCCTTCACTGCGCTTGAATTAAAGCTATCAAAAAAATAGCTTAAAAGGCAGTAAATTCAAGGGCTTAAGCCGTTATTTACCAAAAATAGCCAATAACGTATGGTTTTTGATCCAAAAAACCTTTGGTACTGCCGCCTGTGCAGGCTCACGCGTAGCGTTTGCTGCTCAGGTTGCTTTTCATTTGCGTGAGCAGCGGCTGCACACTGGGGCCGATACGCAGCGCCACACAGGTCGCCACAATGTCAATGACCATCAGGTGCAGCAGCCGCGACACCATCGGGCTGTAGCGGTCATAGCCCTCGGGGTGGTCGGCGGCCAGATGGATGTAGCCCGCATCGTTGGCTACCCGTCCCAACTGCGCCAGGTCAGCCAGAGGTGAGCCGGTCACGGTGATCACGATGATGGTGGCGCCGTTTTTGCGGGCGATGCCAGCGGCGTCAATCAGGTCGCGGGTGCGGCCAGAGTTTGAAATCACCATCACACAGTCTCCCGGGCCGAGCAGGGAGGCACTCATGATTTGCATGTGCCCGTCGCTGTAGGCAATGCTAGTGATGCCTAGGCGGAAAAATTTGTGTTGCGCGTCTTGCGCCACGATGCCGGAGTTACCCGCGCCGAAAAACTCCAGCCGCTTGCCGGTGTGGTAAGCGTTGAGGATCGCTTTGCTGGCGTTGTCGATGGCTTGGGTGCGAGCCTCGTTGCGGTAGCGTAAAAACGCCGCCACGGTGTTGTCAATCACCTTGACTACTACATCGCTGGTTTTGTCGTCAATGTCCACGCTACGGTGAATATTGGGCACCCCTTCGCTAACGCTGCCTGCCAGTTTGAGCTTGAAGTCGCTCAGGCCGTCATAGCCCATGCTGCGGCAAAAGCGCACCACGGTGGGTTTGCTGACCTGCGAGCGACTGGCCAGCACCGTGATCGGGTGGCTGGCAAAAGCGCGCGGGTCGCTGAGCACCAGTTGGGCCACACGTTGCTCTGCCGGGGCCAGCGAGGTGATGGACGCTTTGATCCGGTCAAGCATGGGGCCGACTTGGTGCGGTGCAAATACTGGCAATACTGGCAATTTCGGCCCCACCGGCAACCGTCACTGGGCGCGTAACGCACAAAAACAGCAAAGCACCAGCGAGATACGGCGCGGTAGCGCAGCGCGGGCTCAGCACGCTGCGCTCCAGCAGTAGCCGTCCCGGCTGAGCATGGCGTTGGCGGCATCCGGGCCGTTGGTGCCGGCGGCATAGGGCAGGGGGCCGCTGGGCTCGCGCCGCCAATGCTGCATGATGGGCTCAACCCAGCGCCAGGCTTGTTCTTGCTCGTCGCTGCGCACAAACAGGCCAAGCCGTCCAGCCAGCACGTCGAGCAGCAGGCGCTCATAGGCGCCCACCCGCTCGCTGCCAAAGCGTTTGTCAAAGTCCAGGCCCAACTGCACCGGCGCCAGTGTGACTTGGCCTTGCTCACCAGCGCTGTCCTGGGCCATCAGGTGCAGCTCCAGTCCGTCCCGGGGCTGCAAATTGATCACCAAACGGTTGGCGGTTGGCGGCGTACCCAGGGCGGCGTTTTGGTCGCCAGCGGCACTGAAAAGGCAGTGTGGTGCCGGCCGAAAATTCACCTCAATATGGGCATCATGGGCACTCATGCGCTTGCCAGTACGGATATAAAACGGCACGCCTGCCCAACGCCAGTTGGCAATTTCAGCGCGTAACGCCACAAAAGTTTCGGTACGGCTGTTGGCCGGCACACCGGCTTCACTCAGGTAGCCTTGTGCCGGCTTGCCGCCAGCGGTGCCCTCGGTGTACTGGCCCCGCACCACATCGTGCTGCAGGCTGTGCAAGGTCCACGGCTTGAGCGAGCGCAGCACTTTGAGCTTTTCATCGCGGATAGCATCGGCATGCGCGTTGATAGGAGGCTCCATGCCAATGGCGCACAGCAGTTGCAAGGCATGGTTTTGCACCATGTCGCGCAGCGCGCCGGTGCTGTCATAGAACACGCCGCGCTTTTCAATGCCAATTTCCTCGGCAATCGTGATCTGGATATTGGCGATTGTTTCGCGCCGCCACAGCGGCTCAAACAAGGCATTGCCAAAACGCAGTGCAAACAGGTTTTGCACTGACGGCTTGCCCAAGTAGTGGTCAATCCTGAAAATCTGCTTTTCAGGCAGCACAGCGGACACAGCTCGGTTGATGGCGCGGTTCGACGCCAGGTCGTGCCCCAACGGTTTTTCCAGCACCACCCGCGTATGGGCGCTGTTAAGGCCGGCCGCCGCAAT
>JAYULP010000339.1:0-3608 GCA_043763445.1 Polaromonas sp. | reverse complement strand
CTTTTATTGCGGCGGCTACTGGGAACAGCTTGCCCGATGAGCCCCGGGCGCTGGCCCGCGCCCGTGCATTTGCTGAGCCCTTGATCGCGTTTGAAACGCTGGACACCGGCGAGAACACCCTAGCCCATGCCGATGCGGTTGCCAGCATTGTTCAACGCATTGGAGGCTCTGAAGCCATGCAGGCTGCAACCTACCTGGTGTACGCCTCTGAGCATCTGGTCAAGCCCTTAGAGGCTATTGCCAAAGCTTTTGGCGCGAACTATGCGGTGTTGGCAGTTGAGACCACCAAACTGGTTCATATTCAACGCCAGGCGCGCACCGCCAGCGCCAAGCACCCGCCGGTTGAAAGCGCCGCGGCACAGACAGAAATTGTGCGCAAAATGCTGCTGGCGTTTTCACGCGATCTGCGGGTGGTCATGATGCGGCTGGCGTCGCGGCTGCAGACGCTGCGTTATTCGGCCATTAGCAAACAAGCCGTGCCTTTTGCACTGGCTCATGAATCCCTGCATGTGTTTGCATCGCTGGCCAACCGGCTGGGTGTCTGGCAGATCAAATGGGAAATGGAAGACCTGGCGTTTCGTTTTCTCGAGCCTGACACCTATCAACACATCGCCCGTCTGCTGGACGAAAAGCGCATTGAGCGTGAAGCCTTCATGGCGTCGCTGCGCCTGCAACTCGAGCAGTCGCTGAACCGCAGCGGCGTGGCGGCGCTGGTTCAAGGCAGGCCAAAGCACATCTACAGCATTGTCAAAAAAATGCGCGGTAAGGCGCTGGACTTCGACCATGTTTTTGACATTCGCGCGTTGCGCGTGATTGCGGCGGACATCAGCGGCTGCTACAGCGCCCTGAGCTATGTACACGCCCATTTCAGCCCAATTGCTGGCGAGTTTGACGACTACATCGCCAAGCCAAAAACCAACGGTTACCAGTCGCTGCACACCGTGGTGCGCGATGAGGCCGGACGCGCCGTTGAAATACAGATTCGTACCCAGGCCATGCATGACCACGCCGAGTATGGTGTGGCGGCGCACTGGGCTTACAAAGACGCTGGCACCAAAGGGTATGCCGGCGTGTCAGCCAACGGGCAATACGACGCAAAAATTGCCGTCTTGCGCCAATTGCTGGCCTGGGAGCGCGACTTGTCAGGGCCAGCGTCGGCGCGCGCGCAGCAAAGCAACGCGGCGTTATTTGACGACCGTATTTATGTGCTAACCCCAGACGCAGCTGTGGTCGAACTACCGCAGGGCGCAACGACAGTTGACTTTGCCTACAGCGTTCACACCAGCTTAGGGCACCGGTGCCGTGGCGCGCGGCTGGACGGCGCACTGGTGCCGCTGAACACACCGCTGCAAAACGGGCAAACGGTCGAGGTCATTACCGCCAAAGAGGGCGGCCCGTCTCGTGACTGGCTAAACCCAGAGCTGCACTTTTTGACCAGTGCGCGTGCCAAATCAAAAGTGCGCGCATGGTTCAACGCGCTGGCCATGGGGCAGACTATTGCTAAGGGCCGCGAGGCGGTCGAAAAGTTGCTGCAGCGGGAGGGAAAAACATCGCTCAGGCTTGACGACCTCGCATTGCAGCTGGGTTTTAAAACGGCTGACGACTTGTTTGAAATGGTGGGCAAAGACGAGTTGTCGCTACGCACCATTGAAAACATGCTGCGTCCAGCCGAGGCTTTGCCGGACGTCGACGAGCTTGTGTCGTTGCGGCGCCCCCGGCCCAGTGGCGCTGGCAGCAACAAAGCTGGCAGCGGCGGCGTGCTGGTGGTGGGTATCGGCTCGCTATTGACGCAGCTAGCGAGCTGCTGCAAACCCGCACCACCCGACCCAATTTTAGGCTTCGTGACCCGCGGCAAAGGGGTGAGCATTCACCGCAATGACTGCAGCAACTTCCGCAATATGGTGGCCTGCAGCCCTGAGCGCGTCATTAAAGTGGACTGGGACTTGCCTAAAACGGGCGGTGACGCGACACCTCCCGCCAACGGGAGCGCCGTCTACCCGGTGGACGTGGTCATCGAAGCGGCCGACCGTCAGGGCCTGCTGCGCGACATATCGGATGTGTTCAGCAAAGAAAAAATGAATGTCATTGGCGTGCAGACCCAGTCGGTGAAGGACAACCGGGGGGGCACCGCCTGGATGACTTTCACCGTCGAGGTCGCGCAGGCGGGCCGACTCACTCAGGTGCTGGGTACGGTAGCCAATGTGCCCGGCGTGCGGTCCGCGCGCCGGCGCTGATGTTCTTCGCTGTCAACACGGCCGGGCAGCTAAAAGACCAAGATTTTCGCTGTTATACTTTGCAAATCGGTAGATTCACAGGCGCATAGCTCAGCTGGTTAGAGCACCACCTTGACATGGTGGGGGTCGTTGGTTCGAGTCCAATTGCGCCTACCAAAATCTTTTACACGACAAATAAAAAGCACATTTTTTATAATGTGTTTTTTTTTGCCTTTTTTGAGGCCTGACCGTGCCCGCCAGTGCCATGCAGCGGCTCACGTAAGCCTCGTCCAAGTGGCTACAAGGGTATACGGGGGCCTGGAGGCGGTTCATCTTTCTTAAAATGAAAGCCTGCGCAGTACCGTTTTAGCCGGTTGACTGCATGCTTGCGTTAACCCGAGAATTTCCGTGCCCAAAACTAACTCCGCTGTGCCGTCCGACGACTTGATCACGCAGACGCCAAAGACTCGGCAACGGGTGATTAAAAAGTATCCGAATCGACGGCTTTATGACACTGAGACATCGACCTACATTACCTTGACGGAGGTACGGGCGTTAGTTATGGCGAGTGCCCACTTTGTGGTGCGCGACGCGAAAAGCAATGATGACTTGACCCGTAGCATCTTGCTTCAGATTATCTTGGAGGAGGAGTCCGGTGGCGCCCCGATGTTCACCGAAGCCGTGTTAGCCAACATCATCCGTTTCTACGGTGATGCCATGCAGAGCTTCATGGGCGCTTACCTGGAAAAAAACGTGCAGGGCTTCATGGATTTGCAAACGAAAATGGCAGAGCAGTCCAAAGGACTGACGCCTGAGATGTGGGCGCAGTTGATGAACTCCCAGTCGCCGATGATGAAAGGCATGATGGGCACCTATGTTGAACAGTCCAAAACGGTGTTTACCCAGCTGCAAGAACAAATGCAAAAGCAAAGCGAGCAACTGCTGTCGGCTTTTGGTCTCAAGCGATAGTCGGGCGCGGCTCTGAGACAATTGCGCAATGAGCGACGCTATCTTCCTACTCCCCCCAGTTTCTGAAACCGCAGCCCCAAAGCCTACCCCGCGCGTGGGTTTTGTCAGTCTTGGCTGTCCCAAAGCGCTTACTGACTCCGAATTAATTTTGACGCAGCTCAGTGCAGAGGGCTACCAAACGTCCAAAACATTTGAGGGCGCTGATTTGGTGATTGTCAACACCTGCGGCTTTATCGACGATGCGGTCAGGGAGAGCTTGGACACGATTGGCGAGGCACTAGCGACCAACGGCAAAGTAATTGTGACGGGTTGCTTGGGCGCAAAAACCGTTTTAGATGCAACGGGCAGCAGCACCAACCTGGTTCGCCAACTGCACCCGAGCGTGCTGGCGGTTACCGGACCGCAGGCTACGCAAGAGGTCATGGA
>JAYULP010000338.1:0-1411 GCA_043763445.1 Polaromonas sp. | reverse complement strand
TCAACGCTGCGCCCTTGAACTGACGCTTTGTTGATCGCGTAACGCCCGTCACTGCTAATTGCAACAACAAGCTCTTTTGGGTGATTTTTTAGTTGATTAGTGTCGGCATTTGGCAGTGTGATCTGCAGCTCTGTAAATTTACTGTAAGTTGTAGACAACATCAAAAAAATCAAAACGACTAGCAGCACGTCGATGAACGGTATCAAATTGATTTCGGGTTCGTCGCGTGTCGTTGTACGGAATTTCATGGCCATAAAAAGCTACTTGCGCAAACTGCCTAAGTGCCGCGTAAACCTCTCAGACGCCAACTCCATAGTCAGTAAAAAGCTGTCTACTCTTGAGCGAAAATAGCGCCAACATATGAGTGTGGGAATTGCTACCATCAAGCCAAAGGCCGTGTTGTACAGCGCAATTGAGATGCCCTGTGCCAACTGCACAGGATTACTTCCAGACGAACTACTGGAGCCGCCTTGAGAGCCAAAAATTTCGATCATTCCGACGACGGTTCCAAACAACCCAAGAAGCGGAGCGGCAGAAGCAATAGTTGCTAACGCTGCGAGGTATCGCTCCATGGTGTGTGCCGCTTTTCGACCTGCACCCTCAATAGTGGCTTGCAGCTCTTCAGTGCTGACATGCGGATTAGCATGAACCGCTCGAAACCCACTGGACAACACTTCACCCAGTAAAGAGCTTTGTGCCAGCTGATTAACAACTTCAAGCGGCGGAACTGCCATGTTCGACACCGCAATGGCATCATCCACCAGACGGGCTGGAGCGATTTTTGCGGTCTTCAGGCTAGTAAAACGTTCAAGAATTAGCGTGAATGCTGTGAGCGAGCACGCAATCAGCGGCCATATCGGCCAGCCCGCAGCTTGTATGATTGAAAGCAAAGCGCTCCTTTGGTTGGTAGGTACTTCGGATTATGAAGCAATGCACTGGCGGGTGATGTTGTGTTTTTGTACGCACTAGCCGCAGTCGTGGTCCTCCACCAAAGGCCCAGGCACGGATTTTTGCAGCGTCTATGGCTAGCTTCGCACGAACGCTTCTACTTATTTGCTGTTGTGTTGGCGGCGGCGGCACGGCTTACTTTTTCAAGGCGACTTAAATTTTTAAAACTGCCGATCCTTCTGACGTACCTAGGCTGGACGTCAATTTGTCCACTGCAACCACCACACCAGTGTTGCGTGCGGGAGCTTGGTGCGTAAGCGCATTGTTAAAGGCTGTTTCCGACAGCGTGGAAAGGCGCTTCAATCCGATCACAGTGACCGGCGAGATCACTGGGTTTTCACGCGCTACGAGCGGCCACTGCTATTTTTTCATTAAAGACGCTGAAGGACAGATCCGTTGTGCGATGTTTCGACGCGCTGCAAATCTGTTGAATTTCACACCGCATGACGGTCTAAAAATTGAA
>JAYULP010000337.1:0-3609 GCA_043763445.1 Polaromonas sp. | reverse complement strand
GCGTGGAGCGCCGCCTGCTAACTGCCGGCGAAAACAAAGGGTTCCTTGACCCGTTCAGCCCGCAAACTGACAAGCAGCGCGTTTTTGCCCAGACCATGCTCAATCAAATTCATTTGCAGTTCATCAGCGTAGTCAAAGCCGGACGAGGGCAGCGGTTGAAAGAAACCCCGGAGATGTTCAGTGGCCTTTTTTGGACTGGCCAGCAGTCAATTGAGCTGGGTCTGGCGGACCAGCTGGGGAGCCTAGAGATGGTTGCCCGTGACGTGGTGAAAGCCGAAGACATCGTTGACTACACCCGCCGCGATAACGTTGCCGAGCGGCTTGCCAAAAAGTTTGGTGCCGCCATGGGCGAAGGTGCATTCAAGGCTTTGCGCGCTGTCAGCCCGCTGCGCTAAGCGGCTTGGTCGCCCTGGCGAGCAAGTTGAAAATTGAAAAGTCTCAGGTGCCGATGCAAAATACCGCTGGCAGCTCAAGCGGTAGTTTGCCGGGTGGCAGCAACCTCCACTGCGCTGCCGCATCGCTGTGGCTGACCATGCTGGAAAGCGTCATGCCAAAAGAAGCACTCAAGCGGGTACGAGGCTGCAGGTGTGCCAGCAACGCTTGTAGAACTGCCGTGTTGCGGTACGGCGTTTCGATAAATATTTGGGTTTGTCCTGTTTTCTGAGCCAAGCCCTCCAATTCACGTATGCGTGCTTGGCGCTGAGCAGGGTCTTGCGGCAAGTAACCAACAAACGCAAAACTCTGGCCATTCATGCCGCTAACCGCTAGCGACAGCAGCAGTGAGCTGGGCCCCACTAAAGGCACCACTGCAATGCCTAAGGCATGAGCCGCACGCACAACTGATGCTCCCGGGTCGGCAATTGCGGGCATGCCAGCTTCGCTGACCAGCCCCATGTCGTGTCCGGCTAGCGCAGCACCCAGCAGGGGCTTGGCGTCAAAGTTACCAATGTGGTCCCCTTTTTTGTGTACCTCACGCGGCAGCTCCTGAATGTGCAGTGCTTGCAGTGGCACGCTGAGCGGTTGCAGTTCATTGACGCGCTTGAGGTAAGCGCGGGTGCTTTTGGCGTTCTCGCAAATCCACTGGGGTAGCCGAGCGGCAATTTGCAGCGTAGCCAGCGGCATCACATCGGTCAGCGGAGCCGACTCCTTACAGCCAAAGTCCAGTGGCGCAGGCACCAAGTACAAAGTCCCTGTTGTGGCGCTCATGGGCACGAACCGCTCGGCGCTAGCAACGACAGCCCCGCGGCACGCAGCAGGTCGCAGGTGCGAATCAGCGGCAAACCAATCAGCGCCGTAGGGTCATCGCTGTCAATTGAGCTTAGCAGCGCAATGCCAAGGCCTTCACTTTTAGCGCTTCCGGCACAGTCGTAAGGTTGTTCGGCCAGCAGGTAGCGTTCAATTTCGTCGTTACTCAGACCGCGAAACTGCACTCTTACCGGGGCGATTCGCACCTGCTCGAATCCAGTGGCGTGGCAGACCACGGCCACGGCGGTCTGGAACACTACGGCACGGCCCTGCATTTGGCGAAGCTGTGCGGTCGCGCGTTCGTGATTACCGGGTTTGCCCAGCGGCACACCGTCCAGCGCAGCCACCTGGTCCGAGCCGATCACCACAGCGTCTGGATGCTGCGCAGCTACGGCATGCGCTTTGGCCAGCGCCAGTCGCCGTGCCAGCTCGGCGGGTGCTTCACCGGCAAGCGGTGTTTCGTCGACGTTCGGGTTTGCAACGTCAAACGGCAGGCGAAGGCGAGCCAGAAGTTCACGTCGGTACACCGAGGTAGAGCCCAAAATCAGGCTACGTTGCGTACCCACTAAAAACGATAGGCCAGTTTGGGCGAGTAAAGAAGTCATGACCCAATTCTCTTACACTGCCGCGATGTTAAAAACACTTCAAGCTCATCGGGTCAATATGCTGGCGTTTGCGCAAGACGAGCAGCCCTTCATGGCCACGACTATGCTGCAAAACATGGAGCGCCTTCAGCAGGAATCCCAGCGGCAAATGCCCGACGTTGCCGCGAATTGGCAAGCCAGAGCTGAACTCAGAGCAGCGCCTAACGGTGGCGATCAGGTGTGGCTGCATGTGCAGGCTCAGATGTCCATGCCACTGGCTTGCCAGCGTTGCATGGGTCCCGTGCTTGTGCCACTGGCAGTCGATCAGTGGTTTCGCTTTGTGGACACTGAGGACACCGCGATGGCGCAAGATGACGCTTGCGATGAAGACCTGCTGGTGATGGCGCCGCAAGTCGACCTGCTCGCCTTGGTGGAAGACGAGTTGTTGATGGCGATTCCGCTGGTTCCTATGCATGACGAGTGCCCAGTGGCACCCCAGATTTCAGCGGGAGCAATGACGCAAAGTGAACTGCTTCACGCCGCGCCCGAGCACAAGCCCAATCCTTTTGCTGCGCTGGCCCAACTCAAGAAAGCGCGGTAGACATCACATCGGGCGCTGTCAGGTGTCGATCTTTGGCGCTGTTCGGCAACGGGCTATACTCCGAAGCTTCGCGTGCCATCGCAAGTAACTGAGAAAAAGTCAGCTGAGCGGTGCGTCAATGAAACACTTAATTCATCAACCAGCGCATTTTCACACCCTCGCCGGTGCCAAAAATGCCCTAATTTAGGAGCGGAACATGGCCGTCCAGCAGAACAAAAAGTCACCATCCAAGCGCGGCATGCACCGCTCGCACAATGCACTGACTGTGCCAGGTATTGCGGTGGAGTCCACCACAGGTGAGATTCACTTGCGTCACCACATCAGTCCCACCGGTTTTTATCGTGGTCGCAAGGTGCTGAAAACCAAATCTGAAGCGTGACGCTGCAGTTGATGTAAAAAAGCCCGCACTGACCCTGCGGGCTTTTCTTTTTGGCGATTATTTCGGGAATTTCTTGGTGATGTCTCCCCTGCCTGTTTTGTTCTTTAGCTGTCATCAGACGATGAGGTTGTGCCAGTGATCTGTATTGCAGTCGATGCTATGGGCGGTGATGTCGGCCCGGCCGTCACGATTCCTGCATGTATCGCGTTCCTTCGCGCTCACTCGGATGCCGCCGTCTTACTTGTGGGTTTGTCCGATTCTTTGCTCGCTCAGCCGATGTATGCACACCTGGCGGCCGACCCGCGCTGCACCGTCATAGAGGCAACAGAGATCGTGACGATGAATGATCCAGTGGAGATTGCCCTGCGGCGCAAAAAGCAGTCGTCGATGCGCCTAGCAATGAACCAGGTCAAGAACGGTGCGGCCCAAGCAGCAGTGTCCGCTGGCAACACCGGCGCTTTAATGGCAATTGCGCGCTATGTTTTCAAAACTATGGACGGCATCGACCGTCCGGCGATTGCAACTCAGTTGCCCAATGCTGCAGGCGGCGCGACCACCGTGTTGGATTTAGGTGCCAACGTCGATTGCACAGAAGACCATCTGCTTCAATTTGCTGTGATGGGCTCTGCGCTGGTGTCCGCTATTTCCGGCAAGTCCGCTCCCTCTGTTGGGTTGCTCAACATTGGTGAAGAGGCCATCAAGGGCAGCGAAGTGATCAAAAAGGCAGGTGAACTGCTTCGAGCGGCATCACGCTCGGGCGACCTCAACTTCTACGGTAATGTCGAAGGCAACGACATTTT
>JAYULP010000336.1:0-9086 GCA_043763445.1 Polaromonas sp. | reverse complement strand
ACGGCACTCTGGGGTTTAACGGCGACATCAGTCACGCTGTCTGAACTCGATCGCCGCGACGGGCGGCTGACGGTTGGCGTGCCAGTGCGAGTGCCGAGCCGATCTGACACGTCGCGTACCTCGACTTCTACGATTTGGGCTGTTGGGTTAGGGGCTCGTGCGATGCTGCCGCTAAAAATGCCCTGCGCTCTGCGCTGCCTGAAGCGGCTGAGCAGCTCGGCTGGCACCGATGTTTGGCCAGTAATCAGCGCCTTTATCAGCACGAAGATCACCACCAACAATGCAATTACGATGACGACGACTGCAAACGCTATCGCCAACGCAGCGAGCGTGAATTTAAGTACCACGCTCAGCAGGGACTGCAAAAAACCAGACAAAAGTAACTCCGTTAAAAAGTGAAGGCGCAGGTGCGGCAGTCAAATGTTCAGGCTACCCGGAGCTACTAAACCGGCCTGTTCATGCGCCGTGCACACCGCTGACGTTGGTGGCAGCAGCATCCCCGCTAACCGCGCCGGGTCCAATGCCAATGCCAATGCCCCGACTGTACCCCGGTCAGGCCGGCAGTACCATTTTTTGAGTTTTTAGCTGCACCAGACGCCAACAAGGCAGTCAGGCCAGCAGGGCATGGGCGAATTCACGCGCGCTGAAGGTCTCAAGGTCTTCGAGCTTTTCGCCTACGCCGATGAAATACACCGGAACTGGCCGCAGCGCGGGAAACGCTGCCTGCCGCTCTTGGGCCCACAAGGCAATCGCGGCCAGCACGCCTCCCTTCGCCGTGCCGTCAAGTTTGGTGACGATAAGCCCCGTTAACTGTAAGGCGTCGTCAAACGCTTTGACTTGGGACAAGGCGTTTTGCCCCGTGTTGCCGTCAATTACCAGCAGCACCTCGTGCGGAGCGGTGGCATCGGCTTTTTGCACCACCCGCTTGATTTTTCGCAGCTCTTGCATCAGGCGCAGCTGCGTGGGCAGTCGGCCGGCTGTGTCGACCAGCACCACGTCTTTGCCACGCGCCTTGCCTGCTGTTACCGCATCAAAGCTCACCGCTGACGGGTCGCCGCCCTCTTGGCTGATTACTTCGACGGTGTTGCGGCTTGCCCAGACGGTCAGCTGTTCGCGCGCGGCGGCCCGAAATGTGTCTGCAGCGGCCAGCAGTACGGTGGCGCCTTCGTTGGCTAAGTGCGCTGTGAGCTTGCCGATGGACGTGGTTTTGCCGGCACCATTGACGCCAGCTACCATGATCACAGTGGGCTTGAACTGGCCAATTACCAGAGCTTTTTCTAGCGGATGGAGCAATTGGGCGAGGGCGTCTACCAGTGCATTTTTGACCGCTACCGGATGGGTCATGCCGCCGTCCTTGATACGGCGTTTGACCTCCACCAGCAAATACTCGGTGGCTTTAACGCCAGCGTCAGCCATCAGCAGTGCGGTTTCAAGGTCTTCGTACAGCGTGTCGTCGATGCGGTTGCCGGTAAATACAGTCGAAATATTGCCACTGGTTTTGCGCAGCCCCGCTTGCAGCTTGCGCAGCCATCCGTGGCGTTCAGCCGCCGCCGCTGTAGCGTCCACGGGTGCCGCTGCTGGCGCAATCGCAATCGGCGTTACCAGCGCCGAGCCAATCAGGCTGCCCGACTGGAGTGGGGTTGAGGGTGGCGTTCTGAGCGGCGGAGCGGGCAGTGGGGCCAGCAGGGGCGAAGGCGCGTCTCGCGCTGCCAACTCGGCCGCCTCAGCGGCAGGATTGACAGGAGGGGGCTTTTTCTTAAAAAAACTGAACATTGGATATTCTTATAGAGTGCCGTATTCTATAAAACCCCTAGCCTTTTGCCCGGCTGCGCCGCCGAACACCACCACGACCACTATGACCACCACGACTGCAATGACCACTGTGACTGCCACTCGAAGCTTGACAAAACGGTTCATGGCTGGCGCCTGGGCACTGGCACTGGCCACGACAGCCCAGGCACAGCCCGCAGCCAGCGTCACCGAGTTCACGCTGGCCAACGGGCTGACAGTGATTGTCAAGCCCGACCATCGCGCGCCCACAGTGGCCCAAATGGTGTGGGTGCGGGTAGGCTCGATTGATGAGGTGGACGGCACCTCCGGCGTGGCCCATGCGCTTGAGCATTTGATGTTCAAAGGCACCGCCACCTTGAAGCCGGGCGAGTTCTCGCGCCAAGTAGCGGCGCTGGGCGGGCGTGAAAACGCCTTCACCAGCCGCGACAACACTGGCTACTACCAGCAAATTCCGGCTGACAAGCTCGAAGACGTGATGCGGTTGGAGTCTGACCGCTTTGCCAACAACCAGTGGTCTGACGACGAGTTCAAGCGCGAACTTGAGGTGGTCAAACAAGAGCGGCGCTTGCGCACCGACGACTCACCCCGTGCGCAGCTGTATGAGCAGGCCACGGCCATTACCTTTGTGGCGTCCCCCTATCGCCGGCCGATTATTGGCTGGATGAACGATTTGGATGCGATGGTGCCGCAGGACGCGCGCGACTTTTTCAAGCGCTGGTATGTGCCTGGCAATGCAGCGTTGGTAGTAGCGGGCGATGTGGCAGTCGCGGACGTTAAGCGTTTAGCTGAAAAGTATTACGGCCCGATTCCCGCTCGGCCCGTGCCGAGCCGAAAACCGCGTGTGGAGCCCGCGCAAGACGGCCTGCGCCAGCTCAGCTTCAAAGCGCCCGCAAGCCAGTCGTATGTGATGTTGTCGTTCAAAGTGCCCCAGTTGCGCGCCGAAGACTTCGCTGACGGCGTTGGGTTGACTGCGCCGCTGGCCCGTGAGGCCCTGGCATTAACAGTGCTGTCGGCTGTGCTGGACGGCTACGGCGGCGCGCGGCTTGAGCGGGCGCTGGTGCAGGGGGAGCCGGCCAAGCCCGACAGCCGCTTGGCTGACAGCGCCGGGGCGTCCAACGGCTTGATGGGCCGAGGGCCGCAGCTGTTCACGCTGGACGGCGTGCCCGCTGCCGGTAAAACCACCCAGCAGGTCACTGACGCATTGCGCCAGCAGGTCGCATTGATCGCTAAAGATGGCGTCAGCCCCGCCGAGCTCAACCGGGTCAAAACCCAGTGGGTAGCCAATGAGACTTATAAACTCGACTCGGTGTTCAACCAGGCGCGCGAGTTGGGCTCCAACTGGACTCAGGGCATGCCGCTGGAGCTGGGCTCCGCGCTGATTGCTGCGCTGCGCACCATCACCAGCGCCGACGTACAGGCAGTAGCTGGCAAGTATTTTGGTGACGACCAAATGACGCTGGCCACCTTGGTGCCGCAACCGGCAGGGCCTAGCCGCAAGCCGCGCCCCGCGGCAGCGGATGTGCGGCCTGACGGCTCATGATGCGGGCGATGGCCTACCCCGTTGTAAAGCTAGCAAGCGAGATGCCTCCAATGATGCCAATGACCTCTACGACCTCTACGACCTCTACGACCTCTATGACTAATGCTCTTAAATCAATAGCTGTTGAGGCAATAAAACCGACGGCTATTGCCGTATTTTGTTTGTTTTTCACGGTTTTCCAGTCGCCAGTGAGCGCCGCCATACCGATTGAGCACTGGACTCAGCCCAGCGGCGCGCGGGTGTATTTGGTGGCAAGCCCGACCATTGCCATGCTGGACGTGCAAATCGACGTGGATGGCGGCAGCCGGCGCGACCCGGCTGATAAAGCGGGTCTGGCCAGCGTCATGGCGGGGATGATCGAAAAAGGTCTGCTGGCCCGACAGGGCGCACCAGCCCTTGACGAGAATGCGTTGAGCGAGGCTTGGGCTGACCTGGGCGCGCAGTTTGGCGCTGCAGCCGGACCAGATGTGCTGAGTTTTTCACTGCGCTCGCTCACCGAGCCCGATTTGCTTAGCAAAGCGGTTGCCTTGGCTGCGCGTGAAATTGCTGAACCGGCGTTTGCCGATGCTGTCTGGCAGCGCGAACGGCAGCGGCTGGTAGCTGCGCTCAAGGAGTCCGACACCCGGCCGGGCAGTGTTGCTAGCCGTGCTTATGCCAAAGCGGTGTATGGCGCCCATCCTTATGGCTATGAGACGACTGCGCTGACTCTGGCGGCCATGAGCGTAGCTGACATGCGCGCCGCTCACGCCACGGCGGTGGTTGCCTGCCGTGCCCGAGTTACCTTGGTCGGCGCAGTCACGCGCGCGCAAGCTGACGCCATAGCCTTGCAGCTTCTGGCCCGACTGCCCGCCGAGCCGTGCACTGGCCTTGTACCGTTGCCTGTAATTGCTGCGGTAGCCCCATTGGCGGCGCCCAGCGAGCAACACATAGCCTTTGATGCAGCGCAGGCCCAGCTACTGGTAGGGCAGCCCGGCTTTGCGCGCGATGACCCGGACTTTTTTGCCCTCACGGTGGGCAACTACATCCTAGGCGGCGGCGGCTTTGTCTCCCGGCTAACCACTGAAGTGCGTGAAAAGCGCGGTTTGACCTATGGCGTGAGCAGCGCGTTTTCACCTCGTCGCCAGGCGGGCAGTTTCACCATCAGCTTGCAAACCCGGCCCGACCAGGCCAGCTTGGCCTTGGCGCTGGTGCGGCAGGTGGTGCGTGACTTTGTAGCGCTAGGCCCCAGCCAAGCTGAGCTAAAGGCCGCCAAAGACAACCTGATCGGCGGCTTTGCACTGCTGATCGACAGTAACCGCAAGCTGCTGGGCAACGTTGCTAGCATTGCCTGGAACGACCTGCCACTGAACTACCTGGACACTTGGACAACTCAGATCAACCGAGTCACTGCCGCCGAGATACAGGCGGCTTTTACGCGCAAGCTGCAACCTGAGAAAATGGTGACTGTCGTGCTTGGCGCGAAGACCCCAACTTCTGAATAGACCCCTGATGACCAAATCTGCTTCACCACCTGGGCGCATGTCCTACACCAGCGTCGCCCCGAAGCCAGCGCTGAGCGCGGCTTTGGCCAAGCCTAAAACCAAAATTGGGCAAAAGCCCAAGGGCCAGCTCAACGCCAAACTGCCCGGTGAAGTTCGCATCATTGGCGGGCTGTACAAACGCACCAAGCTACCGGTGGCTAACAAGCCGGGCCTGCGTCCGACGCCTGACCGGGTGCGCGAAACGCTGTTCAACTGGCTTGGCCAAGACCTGCGCGGCTGGCGCTGCGCTGACATTTTTGCGGGCACGGGTGTGCTGGGTTTTGAAGCAGCCTCGCGCGGCGCTGCCGAGGTGTTGGTGTGCGAACAAGACCCGGCGCTGGTGGTGCAGCTACAGGCGCTGAAAACCCGGTTGAAGGCAGACGCCGTGCGGGTGGAGCGCGGCGACGGCGTCAGCGCACTGCGCCGGCTGTCCCCTGGCAGCTTGCAACTGGTGTTTGTCGATCCGCCGTTTGAGTCCGCGGTGTTGGACTCGGCACTCAAGGCATCGGCTCTGGCCATTGCGCCCACCGGCATGGTCTACCTTGAGTCGCCCACAGCGTGGACAGACGAGCTGCTGGCGCCGCTGGGGCTGCAACGGCACCGCGCGGGAAAGGCGGGTGCTGTGCATTTCCATTTGCTTGTCCCAGCGGTTCAACTTGTGGCCACCACCGCCGCGCGGGTGCCTGAAGCGGGCGCTGCACCGGCAGCGACGCTATGACCCAAGCGGGCTCATCACCGCTGCGGGTGGCCGTTTACTCCGGCACGTTTGACCCGTACACGGCAGGTCATGACGACATGGTGCGCCGAGCCGCTGGCTTGTTCGACCGGCTGATCGTAGCGGTTGCCGCCGCACATCATAAAAAAACCTTGTTCCCGTTGGACTTGCGCCTAGCGCAGGTCTTGGCCGCCACTGCGCCTTTGGTCAACGTCGCGGTGCTGGCGTTTGACGGGCTCATCATGTCATTTTGCGCTGTGCATGGCGCCAGCGCTGTGGTGCGCGGCGTTCGCAATCTGAGCGACTTTGACTACGAAGCGCAAATGGCCGCAATGAACCGCAAGCTGCGCCCACAGGTTCAAACCGTGCTGTTGCTGCCTGACGCCAGCGTGCAATGCATTAGCAGCACGCTGGTGCGTGAGGTCAGCAAGCTGGGCGGCGACGTGTCCCAAATGGTGAGCCCGGCTATTGCTCGGGCATTAACAGCTGCCCACACGGCTGCACAGAAAGCGCTTTGATCATGGCTTTGATGATCACTGACGAATGTATCAACTGCGATGTGTGCGAGCCTGAATGCCCGAACCAAGCGATCTACCTGGGCCTCGAAATCTACGAAATTGACCCCAGCAAGTGCACTGAATGCGTTGGTCATTTTGATGAGCCGCAGTGTGTGCAGGTCTGCCCCGTCGCCTGCATCCCCTTGCACCCCGACCATCTGGAAAGCCGCGAGACACTCTGGCAGAAATACCAGCGGCTTCAAGGCACCGTTGTAGAGCCTAAAAAAGACGGTTTTTAAGGCATTTAGCCCTCTAGCCGTTGTTTTACTTCCTATGGTGCTATGTAATTTGTAGCATTTTATTGGCTGGCACGCTGACGCCTTAGTCCTCGCTGCGGAGCTCGGGTTTGCGGGGCGGCTTGGGCCGGGGCGGTGTACTGGTGTGAATCAGCATGGTAGCTTTGTCCATCTCGCCGCGGAGCAGCTCGGGCACCGCCTGCAGGCTGCGGTCAATGCATTGGTCAATCGCTTGGCGATGCTCGGGCATCGGCTTTTTTAGTACCCAGTCGATCACTTCTGCTTTTGCTCCGGGGTGGCCCACGCCGAGACGCAGGCGCCAATAATCGGCACTGCCCAGCTGGGCATGGATATCGCGCAGGCCGTTGTGGCCGGCGTGGCTGCCGCCAAACTTGAGCTTGACCTGGCCGGGCACGATGTCCAACTCGTCGTGAACCACCAGCACTTGTTGCGGTGCGATCTTAAAAAAACGCGCCAAGGCCGCAACTGACTTGCCTGACAGGTTCATGAAAGTCAGCGGCTTGAGCAGCCAAACCGCTTGGTCGTTGACTGTGGTGCGCGCTACCTGGCCGTGGTAGGCCTTGTCGAGTGCGAGCGGCGCTTTGAGCTCGCGCGACAGGGCGTCTAGCCACCAAAAGCCCGCATTGTGCCGCGTTCCCTCGTAGTTGGCGCCTGGGTTGCCCAGGCCAACAAACAGCTTGATCATGGCGATACGTCCTTACCGGCTCGGCGGTGGCAATATTGAAAACGAAGGGGCAATAAAAAGGCCCTTGACCTCACCGGAGGAAAAGGGCCAATGTGACCCGTTCAGGTCAGCGCTGAAGCGGCAGGTTATTTCTTGGCAGCAGGCTTTGCAGCGGGCTTGGCCGCTGCAGTTTTGGCCGCTGGCGCAGCAGGTTTGCCGCCTTTGCCCTTGGCTTTTGGGTCTACCGCCTCAACTACCGGCACGTCAAGAACTTCTTCAACAATCGGCGTGACCGACACCAGCACCGGGTTGGTCTGATTTTTGTTGACGTACTTGGCGCCTTTCGGCAGTTTGACGTCTTTAAGGTGCAGCGGGCTGCCTTTTTTGAGGGCACCAAGGTCAACTGCAATGAACTCGGGAATGTCGGCCGGAAAGCAAGAAATCGTCAACTCGGTCAACACATGGTTGACTAGGCAGTTGTCGGTCTTCACCGCTGGCGATTCTTCTTCGCCGCTGTAGTGCAGTGGCACTTTGACTGTCATGCGGGTACGCGCCTCAACACGCTGGAAGTCAATGTGCTGAACTTGCTGTTTGTAAGGGTGCATTTGCAAGTCACGCAGCAGCACTTTGTGCTCGGTGCCGCCAAGTTCCATCTCAAGAATGGAGGAGTGAAAGGCTTCTTTTTTGATGGCATGGAACAGCGCGTTGTGATCAATTTCGATCAGGATCGGCTCACCGGTTCCACCGTAAACGATACCGGGCGTGCGACCGGTGATGCGGAGACGGCGGCTCGCACCCGTGCCCTGCTTGGCGCGCTCAAAAGCGACGAATTTCATAAACTACTCCTAAAAGGGGATGGCCGCGACCAGCTGTCCCCGAAATAAAAAAGCCATCTCGCGCCCAAGCCCGAGACAGCCGCTTTTTGTCTCAGGTCAGAACAAACCGTCCTGGTCTGAAAACAAACTCATGACCGACTCCCCCTTGGAGATACGCTGGATGGTCTCAGCGATCAGCGGCGCCACGGAGAGCTGGCGAATTTTTTGGCAGGTTTTAGCTTGCTCGCTCAATGGAATCGTGTTGGTGATAACTACCTCATCGAGCGCCTCGCCTTGGGCGATGCGCTCAATGGCCGGGCCGGAAAAAATCGGATGCGTGCAGTAGGCATAAACCTTTTTGGCTCCGCGCTCTTTGAGCACTTCTGCGGCTTTGACCAGTGTGCCGGCGGTGTCAATCATGTCGTCCATGATCACGCAATTTCGCCCCTCAATGTCGCCGATGACATGCATCACTTCCGAGACATTGGCGCGGGGCCGACGCTTGTCAATAATGGCCATATCGCAGCCCAACTGCTTGGCCAGCGCGCGTGCACGCACAACGCCGCCTACGTCGGGCGAGACCACCATCAAGTCGGTGTAATTGCGCTGGCGCAGGTCACCTAGCAGCACTGGTGAGGCGTAAATATTGTCAACCGGAATGTCAAAAAATCCCTGAATTTGGTCTGCATGCAAATCCATGGTCAGCACGCTGGTTACGCCCACAGCTTGCAACATATTCGCAACCACCTTGGCCGTGATGGGCACGCGGGCCGAGCGTGGACGGCGGTCTTGTCGGGCATAGCCAAAATACGGGATCACTGCGGTAATGCGTTCGGCCGAGGCGCGCTTTAAAGCGTCAACCATGACCAGCAACTCCATCAAGTTATCGTTGGTTGGCGCGCAAGTGGACTGCACCACAAAGACGTCGCGTGTACGTACATTTTGCTGAATTTCGACGGTCACTTCCCCGTCAGAAAAGCGCCCAACATGGGCCGCGCCCAAATCAATTTTGAGATGTTCGGCAATCTCCAGGGCAAGGCCTGGGTTAGCGTTGCCGGTGAAAAGCATGAAGTCGGGCTGGTTCGTTTGCATGTGGTAGCTGCTGCTGGCTTAGGTCGAAGAAGGCGGTGCAAAACGAGACATTCGCTACAGCACGCTAAGCCGTGAGCTGGCCAATGTTGGTGGACACGTAGACCATCACATCATCAACCAAGCTTCGCTGATGAG
>JAYULP010000335.1:0-3612 GCA_043763445.1 Polaromonas sp. | reverse complement strand
TTGGCAAGGCGGCAGTTTTATGGATGGCGGGTCAAGCCCGCCATGACAGAAAAACAAAGCCGGTAGTAACCGCCAGTTGTCATCTCAAACTCAAAAAGCACTGGCATCTCGGGCTAAAAAAGCACTGGCATCCCAGACCAAAAAAGCATTTGTCATCCCGGACTTGATCCGGGACCCATAAAAGCGCGCAGTACTTGGCAAGGCGGCAGTTGCCCGCCGTGACAGCCGAGTTGCTACCGCGCCGCCTAGCCGCATCAACCACCTAGCCAGCGGTCTACTTTGCTGGCGTCGCTCAGCGCTAGTCGCCATGTAGTCGATGCGGCTGGTATGGTTAGGCTCAGCTGCATTAGGCGTTTGTCGCGGGAGATCACGGCGGTGATTTTTTTGGCGTTGCCGGCTGCTGCGGTCACATCGTCCAGTTTGCTGATGCGCCAGCCGCTGTCGTTGGTGTTGGGCAAGCTGACACCGAGCCACTCATCGCCCGCTGCAAATCCTGCTTTTTCAGCCGCGCCGCCGCGCAGCACAGTTTTGACCACCACTCCACCTGATTCAGCCACGCGCAGCCCGAGGCGTTGAGCCAACTGGGAAGGGTCTTCATGTACGGTTACGCCGTGGGTTGCGAGCAGCGCCTGTAACGGCAGCTCGTCTGTGCTGTGAACCCACTGCGCCAGCTCCAGCGCAAACGAGCGTTGGCCGAGCATTTCGAGGACGGCTGCAACATCTGACTCCCGCATAGGGCCGCCTGCACAGCGCGCCCAAAGCCCACGCATGACCTCGTCAAGCGTGGTGTGGCCTTCGGCGCGCAGTGTCAGGTCAAAGCACAGCGCCACCAATGCGCCTTTGGTGTAGTAGCTCACGGTGGCGTTGGGTGTGTTTTCGTCCTGGCGGTAGTACTTGACCCAAGCGTCAAAGCTCGCTTGGGCCACTGACTGCACCTGCTGCCCTGGGGCTTGCAGCACTTGGTTGATGGTTTTGTTGAGCAGTCTCAGGTAGCCTGCGTTGTCCAGCAGCGCGCAGCGCCGTAGCAGCAGCTCGTCGTAGTAGCTGGTGAAGCCTTCAAAAAACCACAGCAGCTCGGTGTAGTTTTCTTGCCCGTACTGGTAGCTGGCAAATTCTGCTGGCCGCAGGCGCTTGACGTTCCAGGTGTGAAAGTACTCGTGGCTGATCAGCCCGCGCAGCGTGGTGTAGCCGTCGCTAACCTTGGACTCGCCCACACGTGGTAAGTCGCGGCGATTGCAGATCAGGGCGGTGGAGTTGCGGTGTTCCAGCCCGCCGTAGCCGTCATCCACTGCGTTGAGCAAAAACAAATAGCAGCTGAAAGGTGGCTTTTTGCTGCCGTGCCAAAAGCGAATTTCAGCAGCGCAAATTTTCTGCGCGTCGGCAAGCAGCCGTGCGCCGTCCAGCGTGGGCCAAGCACCGGTGACCACAAAGCGGTGCGGTACGCCGCCGGCTTTGAAACGGCCGCTCCAGAACGTACCCATTTCGACCGGGCAGTCCACCAGCTCGTCGTAATTGGCGGCTAAATAGCAACCAAACCCGCTGTCGGCCACAGCGTGAGGGGTTAAGCCGGTGGCGAGCTGCCAGCCAGCGGTGCCCTTGGGTGCGGGCACGTTCAGCGCGTGCGGCTGGGCTTCTTGGCCCTGCACCCGCAGGCACAGGCTGGTGCCGTTGAAAAAGCCGCGTTCGGTGTCAAGCCAAGCGGTGCGCACGGCGTTGTCATGGGCATAGACCTGGTAGGTCAGCACCAGCGGCTGTTGGGGTTGGCAGGCAATTAGCCAGCTGCATTTGTCGATTTGGGTCACAGCCAGTGGCGTGCGGCCTTGCCAAGCCTGCAGACACTGCAGGTTTTTGGCAAACTCGCGCACCAAATAACTGCCGGGAATCCACACCGGTAGCGACACCTGCTGTGCAGCGTCGGGCCGTGCAATGGTCAGCGTGACGTCAAACAGGTGCGCCTGCCGGTCTGCGGCGTCAATACGAAAGCAGATGGGCGCGGCAGCGGCCGACTCAGCGGTGGTGGTGGTGGGTTGGGGGCTCATGACTACCCGATCAAATCAGCGCAATAGGGGGTCGCGTTCACAGCGCTGCTGCGCCCAGCACGCAGCTCAGCGTAGCCACAATCGTCAGGTGAAAGCGCAGTGTCAGCCAGCGTCGCAAGCCGGCCGCAGGGTAGGTTTTGCGGTCAACCGCATAACAGCTCACCACCACCAGCCCGAGCAGCGGCAACGCGGCCATGGCGGGCATCAGCAGCGCAAGCCAGGCTAGCAGCGAGGGCACCACGCCCCAGACGAAATGAAATCGGTCCAGCGCTTCGGCGGCTTGCAGCCGCTTAAAGCCAATGCCCCAGTGAATACCGCCCAGAAACGAAGCAATCACAGCGCCATAAGCGGCCAGCGCCATCGCTAAAAATGGCACTAAATTGATGCGCACCAGCCACAGCAAGGCGGTCAGCAACACAAACGGAATTAAGCCGCCATAGCCAAGTTGACGGATTGTTTTGTCCAGCGCGGGCGTGTCGTTCATTGGCGTGTTGGGTGAGGGTTTAATGGTGTGAATCAATGCCCAGCAGCGCCGGCAGCGGCCCAGCGTCTCGGCGTGCCTGCTGGTAGAACGCGGTGAAGGAGCGGCACAGCCCGGCCGGATTGGGCAGCAGCAGTGGCGCTGGGCTAAGGGTGGTGGCTACGCGGCTTAGCGCTTGGCGGTAGCCGGGGAAGCGGCAGGCTTGGGCGCTCAGGCGGGTGCTGGCAGCGACGTTCAAGCTGGCCCGCAGCTCGCTCAAGTCGCCAACCCAGACGGCATCGACCACGCCGGCCATGGCTTGCAGCACAAACTGCCAGCGTGCAGCTGACCACGGCCACAGGGCGTGCGCTGGCTGGTGAATCACGCCAAGGCGGCGGCAATTGGCTCCCGCAGTTGCAGCGGGGAACGCAAGTGCCCACGGGTGTACCAGCTCCAGGGTGTCGCCCGAGCGTAGGTTTGCTATTAAACTAATAGCTGCATCAGGTTTAAATACGGGGGCCAGCGCTTGGTTTGACGCTGAAATAGCCTGTACGAGGCCGTCAGGCACGT
Organism: Polaromonas sp.; assembly: GCA_043763445.1. Classification (GTDB taxonomy): domain Bacteria; phylum Pseudomonadota; class Gammaproteobacteria; order Burkholderiales; family Burkholderiaceae_C; genus Polaromonas. The sequence continues at coordinate 543 of JAYULP010000335.1, read as the reverse complement.
TGTCAAAGCTTTCGGGCTCGGCCACAGCCGCGTGCATGCCGCGCTCGGGGCCGGCGTCCCGCTTTTCACGCGCCAGAATGTCCATTGCTTCGTAGCTTTGGTCTATCACAGTGTGCGGTGAAGCCCAGGCCGCACGCGCACTGGCTGGCGCAAACTTCAGCACATTTTCGGCGTTGAACAGGTACGGCTTGCTTGAAAAGGTGCCCGCTACCCACTGCCAGCTGAGGTGGTTGCTGGGCAGGTCGCCGTCAAGCAAGTGGGTATAAAGCCAGTCGGCTCCAAGGCGCCAATGCACCTTGCGCACATGCACCACGTAGCTCGCTAGCCACATCCGGGCGTGGTTGTGCAGGTAGCCGGTGGCATACAGCAGACGCACGGTGGTGTCGATCACAGCAACTCCAGTGCGCGCTTCGCGGATGTCGTCGGGCAAGGTGTCAGCGTAAGTGCCGGGCCAGGGCGCGGTGGCACGCATATCGCTGAAAATTGCGTCACCCTGGCGCTCGGCGCGACTCCACACATGGTGGAAAAATTCGCGCCACGCCA
>JAYULP010000334.1:0-20234 GCA_043763445.1 Polaromonas sp. | reverse complement strand
GGGGAACACATGGCAAGGCGAGCAACGCGATGTTGTCCAGGGTGGGTACGGTGTCAATGCCGGCAATGTCCGGGCGCGCAGCGCGGGCACCCACGTTGATGAAAATACGCGGGGCACTCAGGGTGCGCTCGCCCACCTGCAGGGTTAGCGGCGACACAAACCGCGCATTGCCAGTGACAACTTCGGTCTGCGGCAGTGCCCGCAGCGACTTTTCAACGCCTGCAGTGGACTGCTGAACCAGCGCATTTTTGCGGGCCTGGATGCGGGCCATATCGACTGCAATGACCCCAGCGCTAAAGCCAAAGTCAGCGCCTCGGCGTGCTTGGTGAATTGCCCGCGCACTGGCTACCATCGCCTTGGTGGGCGTGCAGCCAACATTAACGCAGGTGCCGCCAAACGCGCCGCGCTCGAGCACCGCCACACGCCAGCCCTCTTGGCTGCAGCGAGTAGCCAGGGGCGAGCCGGCCTGGCCTGTGCCGACGACGATGGCATCAAATAGTTCAGCTGGCATGGGTAGCGCTCCTGTAGACATAACCGGCAAGTTTGCAGGCAACGCGGGGACTGAGCGCGTAGGAGAACACCACAAAAAAGTCCCCGCTCCGCCCTGGCAAGGCAGATGGTGTCCGGCGGCGGTGAGGGTGCGCAGGCGCTGCTGCACCACCACCACGCCACCCAAAATACTATCAAATAAATAGCACTAGAAGAAGTAAATACGACGGCAAGAGGCTAGTTTGGCTTAAATTTGCCTTTTTTTAGGCCACTTGATCGTCCAGATAGAGCCAGCGGCCGGTGTCGCGCACAAACTCGCGGCACGCCTGCAGCCGCTCGGCGCGGCCGCCGCCACCGGCGGGCCGGTAGCGGGCCACAAACTCAACTTGCGCATGGTGCGCGTCAATGACCGTGTGGCGGCGTACCGTCAGGCCCCGCCAACGGGTGCCGTCATCAACTGCCACATCGCCAGGTCGGGTGCTGGGGTGCCAAGTGGCGAGCAGGTAGTCGATGCGGCCCAAGACGAATGCGCTGCAGCGCGAGCGCAACAGGCTTTGAGCATCGGGGGCGGGCGTGGTGTCAAAGTGTTCAAGGAAACGGGCACAGCAAGCGGCGTAAGCCAGCGGCGCTTGGGCTACAGTCTGGCGCCCACAAGGGCAAAAGCAAAAAGGCACCATCAGCGCATTCCCATAAAAGTTTGACCCTAAAAGTGTTCAAGCGGCGCGTTGTGTGCCCACGCACCCGACCGCTACGAGCCACCGCCTGCTCCTAAGCGGCACCACCGCGCAGCTGGCGCACAACACCAAAACGAGTCCAGGCCGCACGGGCTCGGTTTGCCGCCGTGGCTACAAGCCGGCAAGTAGCGCTGTCAGCGCAAGGCACGCCGCGCACCTCAATAGGGTCACTATTTAGAATCACATCAGCCCCAAGCCGTTGTTCTTACTGCCTGTGAAGCTATGTAATTTATAGCAGCTCAATGGCCATTGCTGTGCCTTCACCGCCGCCAATGCACAGCGTAGCAATGCCTTTTTTCAAGCCGCGCGCTTTGAGCGCAAACATCAGTGTGACGATGATGCGGGCGCCACTGGCGCCGATCGGGTGGCCTAGCGCGCACGCCCCGCCGTTGACATTGACGATGTCGTGCGGGATCTGCAACTCGCTCATCGCGGCCATCGGCACCACCGCAAAGGCTTCGTTGATCTCCCACAGCTGCACGTCAGCTACGCGCCAGCCGATTTTTTTAAGCAGCTTGTTGACCGCGCCCACCGGCGCGGTGGTGAACCACTCAGGGGTTTGCGCAAAGCTGGCGTGGCCGACGATGCGGGCCAGCGGTGTGGCGCCCATGGCGCTGGCGGTAGACTGGCGGGCCAGCACCAGCGCCGCTGCACCGTCGTTAATCGACGAGCTGGAGGCGGCGGTGATGGTGCCGTCTTTTTTGAACGCGGGGCGCAAAGAAGCGATGTTGTCGAGCTTGACCTTGCCAGGGCCTTCGTCAATCGAAATCACGGTGTCGCCCGCCCGGCTTTTGACGGTAACTGGCGTGATTTCCGCTTGGAAAGCGCCGCACGCAGTAGCCGCTCTGGCACGGTTGACGCTGGTAGTGGCAAACGCGTCTTGTGCCGCACGGGTGAGCCGGTACTTGTCAGCGCACTGCTCTGCAAAGGTGCCCATGGCTCGGCCCGGCTCGTAAGCGTCTTCCAGGCCGTCAAGCATCATGTGGTCATAAATACGGTCATGGCCAATGCGTATACCGCTGCGGCCCTTGAGCAGCAGGTGCGGCGCGTTAGTCATGCTTTCCATGCCGCCAGCTACCATCACGCCGCAGCTGCCCACCAGCAACTGGTCGTGCGCCAGCAGTGTGGCCTGCATACCGGAGCCGCACATTTTCGACAAGGTAGTAGCACCAGTGCTGGCGGGCAGCCCGCCTTTGAAGCCTGCCTGCCGTGCCGGGGCTTGACCCTGACCGGCCATCAGGCAATTGCCAAACAGCACTTCATCGACAGCGCTTGGCGCGATGCCGGCGCGCTCAAGGGCCGCTTTGATGGCCACACCGCCCAAATCGTGGGCGCTCAACGCCGCAAAGTCGCCCTGAAACGCCCCCATCGGGGTACGGGCTGCGCCGAGGATGACAACGGTGTCGTGGTGGGCGTAGGACATACAAGCGTGCTTTCAAAAAAGGGGGTGTTTCAGCTGACCTTCAGGAACCCGCTGGCCATTGCAAGGCGTTTTAAGTCCGTCCCAACAGCGGCAGTGCGTCGGCATGCTGGCGACCAAAGCGCTTTTCCCGCTCGTAGGGAAACACATCATGCACATGTCCGGCCTGAATACGCTCTTTGTGACTTTGCCAAAACTCGGCCTGCAGCAAGTCAGCGTGGTGACGCATAAAGACCGCACGCACCGTGTCGTTGCCGAGCAAAAACGGCGCAAAGGTCTCGGGAAACACGTCTTTCGGGCCTACGGCGTACCACACCTCGCCGCTCATTTCGTCTTCTTCGTTGCGGGCGATGGGAACCTTGCGAAACTTGCAGTCAGTGATGTACTCGATCTCGTCGTAGTCGTAGAACACCACCTTGCCGTGGCGTGTAATGCCGAAGTTTTTCCACAGCATGTCGCCGGGAAAGATGTTAGCGGCCACCAAGTCCTTGATGGCGTTGCCGTACTCGAACACAGCGCGCTCGATTTGCGCTTGCGCGGCAGGCTCTTGTACGCCTTGGTCAAACGCTTCTTGCAGGTAAATGTTCAGCGGAATCATGCGCCGCTCAATGTAGACGTGCTTGATAATGACCTCCGTCTGGCCGTTACCGTCGCGGTCTGAAATTTCAAGCTGGCTGGGCGCAAACTTTTCCAGCTCAGCGATCAGCTCGTTGTCAAACCGCTCACGGGGAAATGCCACTTCGCTGTACTCCTGCGTGTCGGCCATGCGGCCCACCCGGTCGTGCTGCTTGACCAGCAGGTATTTGCTTTTGATAATTTCCCGCGTCGTGTCTTTTTGCGGCGGGTAGTAGTCCTTAATGACCTTAAACACGTAAGGAAACGAGGGCAGGTCAAACACCAGCATAACCATGCCCTTGATGCCAGGAGCAATGCGAAACTTGTCGGTTGAGTGCCGCAAGTGATACAAAAAGTCGCGGTAAAAAAGCGTTTTTCCTTGCTTGGCCAGCCCCAGTGCGTTGTAGATTTCAGCGCGCGGCATGCGCGGCATCATGCTGCGCAAAAACACCACATAGGCTGACGGAATGCCCATATCGACCATGAAGTAAGCGCGTGCAAAGCTGAACAAAATCAACAGGTCGTCTTCACCAAACAGGGCGGCATCAATCATCAGCTTGCCACTTTTTCCATGCAGCAACGGCAGCGCAAACGGCACCTCTTTGAAGCCGTTGATCAGCTTGCCCACCACATACGCTCCTTTGTTGCGAAAAAACAGGCCCGACAGCACCTGTATTTGAAAATTGGCGCGCAGCTTGGCATCGCCCAGCAGTTTGCTCAGAACTTCCACCACATAGCCGGCGTCCCGCGGCAAGTCGTCAAAGTCCGTGTGCAGCGCAAAGTCGTCCACCAGTTGTTCGACCACGGCGGCCATGGTGCCGCGCGTCGGGTAGTAGGCGCGGTAGGTCGGCTGGGCGGTTGGCTCGTCGTTTTCGATGTACTCGGTGCTAACGGCGGGCCGGACAAAAATAAAGTCGTTTTGAAAGTAGCTGCGGTGCAGTATTTTGGTGGTTACCGAGTTAAAAAATGTCTCTGCCAGCTCCGGCTGGTGGTGGTTCACCAGCAGCCCGATGTAGTGCAGCTTGACTTGATGCCAGACGTGCATTGACTGCTCGCCAGCTTTGAACTCGCGCTCAAGCCGCGTCGAAGCCTCCCGCACCCGCAGGTCATAAAACTCGATCCGTTCACGCTGGGCGCGCTGCTGTCCATGCCAGTCGGCCGTTTCAAACCGGTGCTTGGCCCGCGCTGACTCGGTGCGAAACAGCTGGTAGTGGCGGTTAAAGCCGTCCATCATCGCTTTGGCGATGTCGTAGGCCAGCGGCGAGTCTAGGCGTTGGGGAAACATACGTTGTGACGGGCTTAAAGTTCAGGTTAATAAAGTGCGGGCGATCTACAACGTCGCCATGACGGGTCGCTCGCGCAGGGCGCTGACAACGCCGGCGATGGCCGTTTTGTAGGCCGCCTCAAGCGACAACATGCCGTTCACGCCAATTTTCAGGTTTTGCAGCAAGCCATCGTGCAGGCCGTAGACCCAGCCGTGAACAGTGACGTCCTGGCCACGCGCCCAAGCGTCCACCATGACCGTGGTTTGACACACGTTAACCACCTGCTCAATGACATTGAGCTCGACCAGCGCATCATGGCGCAGCGCCTCGGGTATGGCGTCCAGCAGCGGTTTGTGACGGTCGCGCACGTCCTGAATATGACGCAGCCAGTTGTCGGCTAGGCCCACGCGTTTGCCAGACAGGGCCGCCTCCACACCGGAGCAGCCGTAGTGGCCCACCACAGTGATGTGCTGCACTTTGATCACGTCCACCGCGAACTGAATGGTTGACAGCGCATTCAAATCAGAATGCACCACCACATTGGCAATGTTGCGGTGAACAAACACCTCGCCGGGCTCAAGCCCCATGATCTCATTGGCTGGCACACGGCTGTCAGAGCAGCCAATCCACATGTATTTGGGTTTTTGTTGGGCCATCAGCCCGGTGAAAAAACCGGGCCGCTGGCGTGTCATGGCTTCAGCCCAGGCGCGGTTATTGGAGAAAATATCGGTAATAGATTGAGTCATCGTGCTATTTTCGCTGGCACGGCAGACGGCGCTCGCATTTAGCCGGTTTCAGCGAACAATTCACGTCCAATCAGCATGCGCCGAATCTCGCTGGTGCCGGCGCCAATTTCATAGAGTTTGGCGTCCCGCCACAAGCGGCCGAGCGGATAGTCATTGATGTAGCCATTGCCGCCAAAAATTTGTACGCCCTCGCCCGCCATCCAGGTGGCTTTTTCAGCGCACCACAAAATAACCGCTGCACAGTCTTTGCGCACTTGGCGAACATGGTCTGGGCCCAACAGGTCCAGGTTTTTACCCACGGTGTAGCAAAACGAGCGACCGGCTTGCAGCACGGTGTACATGTCCGCTACCTTGCCTTGAATCAGCTGAAATTGGCCAATGCTTTGGCCAAACTGTTTGCGCTGGTGAATGTAAGGCACCACGTTGTCCATCACCGACTGCATGATGCCGATTGGCCCAGCGGCCAGCACAGCGCGCTCGTAGTCCAGCCCGCTCATCAGTACCTTGGCGCCGTTGTTGAGGCCGCCCAACACGTTGGCCGCAGGCACTTCGACATTGTTGAACACCAGCTCGCCCGTGTGGCTGCCGCGCATACCGAGTTTGTTGAGCTTTTGCGCCACTGAAAAGCCGGGCATGTTTTTTTCGATCAAAAAGGCAGTGATGCCCCGCGCACCCAGTGCGGGCTCGGTCTTGGCGTAGACCACCAGCGTGTGGGCGTCCGGGCCATTGGTGATCCACATCTTGGTGCCATTGAGCAAGTAGTAGCCATTTTTTTCCTGCGCCGTGAGCCTCATCGAAATGACATCACTGCCAGCGCCCGGCTCACTCATGGCCAGCGCACCCACATGTTCGCCGCTGACGAGTTTGGGCAGGTACGCTTGGCGCTGTTCCTCAGTGCCGTTGCGTTTGATCTGGTTGACGCACAAATTGCTGTGCGCGCCGTAGCTCAGCCCAACCGAGGCGCTGGCTCGGCTGATTTCCTCCATCGCGATCATGTGCGCGAGGTAGCCCATGCCCGCGCCGCCGTAGGCTTGACTGACCGTGACACCGAGCACCCCGAGTGCGCCCATTTTTTGCCACAGGTCCATCGGGAATTGGTCTGAGGCGTCAATTTCAGCAGCACGTGGAGCGATCTCGGCTTGCGCAAAGTCGCGCACTGCGTCGCGCAGCGCATTGATGTCGTCGCCGAGTTGGAAGTCAAGGCCGGGCAATGAGTTCATGAGCGTGCTCGCTTCGCAGCAGTAGTCGTCGTCAGGTGGTGGGCGTCAGGCCAAGCCACGCAACGCGGCTGGCGACGTCAGTTGCCAATGTTGGGATACGCGGTGCAGCCAACGCCAAACAGCCCTGCATCATGCGGCTATTGTTTGGCTTGCCGGCGCAACCGGCGCCTAGCCCGCGCTTGCATCGTGGTCGGCATGGTCAGCTTGGTCAGCCTGGCAGAGCAAGGCCCGGGCTTTTTTTCATGCACCCGGATTTGCGCAAGGCTGGCCCGCGGGTCAACGAGCGGCATTTGTCGCTGGACGCGGTGATCGGCCGGCACCACCAAAAACCTGCGCAGCTGCGCGGCGGTGTCACGCGCTTTGTCGCCGCAGTCGATGATTTCTTTGGCCTCAACCAAGGACAGTCCGAGGCGCTTGGCACGCCGCGCGAGCTTGAGCCGGGTACGCTCTTGCGGGGTGTAGGCGCGGCTGCGCCCGCCCGCGCCGGTGCGCTGGGGCTGCAGCAACCCCATGTCTTCATAAAACCGGATAGCGCGGCTCGTCAACTCGAATTCTCCCGCAAGCTCACTGATGCTGTAGGTGGCGGCCATCGTGGTGCAAGTTGTGGTGCTAGTTGGTCCGTGGTGCGCGGCGGCAACAGTGAATAAACGCGTTAGATCAACGCCGCAAACAAGGTTTAGCTGACCGTGCCTTGCGGTCGCCGGTCGCCGATTTTCGCGGCTATCAAATTAACCACTGCAGTTTTGACTTTAACGCAAACATCGACTGTTTGGTGATGGCGTGCGAGCTGGTTTTGATACGGCTTTGAACGACCTGCTTGGCGAGCCAGCGCCTGCGCCGGGCCAGCGCTTTGGGGTTGCGAAGGGCATCTCACGCGGCTTGTGCAGCGACACCGCCAGCCGACTCAACAGGCCGTCAGCGACGCCACAGCCGGTTAGCGGCGATCAACGCCGTCAGATACCCGTGCAACCAGTCAAAGTTAACCGGTTTTTGCATCAGATGCGCCTGCTCGGGCAAACCGCCTCGGGCTTGCACGGCATCGGGCGACAGGCCGCTGATCACCACGATCTGCATACCCACCAAGTTTTGGTTGCGCTTGAGGGTCTTGAGCATCTCGATGCCGTCCACGCCCGGCATGGACAAGTCGGCAATCAGCAGGTCGGGCTGCATGCTGGCCATGTCCATCATGGCTTGCAGTGCCGACGTCATCCAGGTGCAGTCGACCGGCAAACCCCAGTCGTCAAACTGGCACTGGTACAAGTCGCGGGTGGGCTCATCGTCCTCTACCACCAGCACACGCAAGCGACTTTTAGGGTTGATGTCAGCCCGGGCGAGTTGCGGGCTGTTTTTAGCGATGTAGGCGTTGACGGAGTTGAGCGCGACGCGACGATGCCCTCCCAGGGTCTTCCAAGCGTCTATCTCGCCTTTTTCGACCAAGGACTGCACGGTGGCCACAGACAGCCCAAGCAAACGCGCAGCGTAGCTGGTGCCGCAGTAATCGTCGGATGAAAAGTCGGCCGCCATGATGGCGGCTTCAAAAGATTTTGGCTTGGTCACTTTGAGGCGTGAGTTTGAGTAGGGGTGTGGGTGTGGGTGTGGGTGTCAACAATGTAGCAAACGTTAATTCAAGCAATTTGCTTGTTTTTTCAAGCGGTGGGCTAACTTGCGCTGTGCGTGAACGCACTCAATTGGGCAGCACACCAGACGGCAAATTGGGCGCCGAATTAGGTAGCGTGAAGTAAAACTGTGCGCCTTCATTGACTTTTGCATCAGTCCACAAACGTCCTCGGTGGCGGCCAATGACCCGGCCAACGGTAGCCAGACCAATACCGGAGCCCGCAAACTCCTGGGGGCCGTGTAGACGCTGAAATGCAGTAAATAGTTTGTCAACATAGGCCATGTCAAAGCCTGCACCGTTGTCTGCCACGAAAAAAACACGCTGGGCGTCCGCATTGAGTTGCTGCCCCACCGTGATTTCAGCGACCTCGCGCTGGGCGGTGAACTTCCAGGCGTTGCCCAGCAAATTTTCCATCACCACCCGAAGGAGCCGGGCGTCGCCAAAGGCAATCAGCTCATCGGCAATGGTGACATTGACCCGGCGCGTCGGCGCGCGATTACGCCATTCGCCGAGAATTTTGTGGCTCAGCGCCGACAGGTCAACGCACTCAAAGCGCAACTGCATGCGCGACACTTGCGCCAGTGACAGCAAGTCCTCGATGAGCTGCCCCATCTGGGCAACGCCCGCTTGGATGCGTGCAAGGTAATGCTGCGATTTCTCGTTGGCGGTGTGGGCAAGCTGCTTATTGAGCAGGCGGCTAAAGCCGTCAATCGTGTTTAAGGGCGAGCGCAAGTCGTGAGAAACGGAGTAAGAAAAAGCCTCCAGCTCTTGGTTAGACAGCCGCAGCGCCGCCTCTGTGGCTTTAATGTCGGTAATGTCCGTGTCAATACCCACCCAAAACTCCACTTCACCCGAGGCAGCGAACACCGGTGATGCAGTACACGACATGATGCGCCAGTGCTCATTTTTATCGCGGAACCGCCGGATATTGGCGTAGCGGCTGCGCGTCTGCACTGCCAACGCCCAGGTTTCAAGCAAGTTGGGCAAATCTTCCGGGTGAATAAGCTCGAGCCACCGCTGGCCCAGCCAACTGTCTTTGTCGCCGCCCACCAAGCTCAGCAGCGCCCGGTTGAAGTACGTCACGTTGCTGTCAGCATTAACGGTCCAGATTGCCTGCGGTGCCTCGTCCGCCAACGCCCTAAATAGCGCCTCTTGCCGGCCCAAGTCAGCGGTGCGCTCGACTACTTTTTGCTCCAGCCCGGCGTTAAGTTCACGAATCTCATCGAACAAACGCACGTTTTCAAGCGCTGTGGCCGCCAGCTGGGCCATCTCCACCACCAGGTATTCGTCGAGCAGTGTGAAGTCGCCTTCAAATTTGTCGCTCAGCTGCAAAACGCCAATGCAGGTGCCGTTGCGGCCGACCAGCGGCACCGCCAGCCAGCCTCGCATCCGCAAACCGGCGTCGGCCTGAGCTGCGCGCGGGTGCGCCTGCAGTTCGGCCTGTGTAAGCCGCAGCGAGCGCTTGGTTTCAAAAATTACCGCATAAATGCCGATGCTATTTACCGCCTCGTTTGACGGCCGATAACCCGCGTACTTTTCTGACAGTGACACGCCGTGCAGGCTAGGCGCCCACGCTTGGCTTTCGGTAAGTAGCACCCTTGCTTGGTGTGCGCCAATCACGCCACAGGCCTGGTCAGCGACCTCTTGCAGCGCGCCTTTGAGCGTCTGGTGGGCGGTGATGGCCTGGGCTGCATCAGCGGCGCGCTGCTGTGTGAACAATTGGTCTCGTACATTTTTTTCTGCTTTAAACCGGTCCGACACATCCAGAGCCACCACAAAACGCCCAGCATGCCCTTGGTAGCGAATTGGCCGGGCAATCACCTGCGCATAAAACTCCGCACCATTTTTTCGTTGGTGCCGCACCGTCAGCGAGCCGTGTACAAACGGCTGACTGAGGTGGTCTTTGAGCCAGGGCCGCTCGCTTTGCGGGCAAATGTCCAGCATGTTCAGGCTCAAAAACTCTTCGCGGCTGTGCCCATACTGCTGCACGGCCGCTTCATTGACGGCCAAGAACGCCAAGGTGTCTTCGTCAAACACCCACAGCGGCAGGGGAGCGGCTTCAAATAAGGCCATGTAGCGTTGCTCGCTTTGCAGCAGCGCCTGCTCTGCCGCTTTGCGCGAGGTCAGCTCACGCCCAACCCACACCCAGTGGCTCACGCGGCCAGCGGGCTCGACAATCGGCACGATGTCCAGCTCTACCCAGGCCGCTTCACCGGACTTTTTGTAGCCATACAGCTCACAGCGGTGGGTTCGCCTGGCCCGCAAGGCATCCGTTAGCTCACGCAGGGTTTGCCGGTCGGTCAGCGGCCCGTCGAGCCGGATCGGGGGGTGTCCCAGCATGTCTGCCGATGTGTAGCCGGTGAACCGTTCAAAAGCCTCGTTAACGTAGACAAGCGCGCGGTTGAGCGCACCGGCCTGCGGCTCAGCTTGGGAGACCATCACCACATCGGTCAGCCGGTTCATGCTGGTTTGCAACAACCGCAGCAGCTGGCGCGACTGGTACTGCTCAGTAATGTCCTGCAAGGTACCGACCAAGCGCCTGGTGTGGGCGTTGTCCTGCATCGCCTGACCTTGGCTGCGCACCCAGAGGCGGCGACCTTTTCGGGTCACAAGGGGCAGCTCCAGGTCCCAGGCTTGCCCGTCTGCTAGGGCGCGCGTGGTGGCATCAATGAACTGCTGCCGACTCTCTGCGGCATAAGCCATTACGGCGTCTTCTGGGGTGTGCTCTTCAAAGTCTTCCAGCTCATGGATACGCCGCACTTGGTCAGAGTACCGCAAGCTGCCGGTGTCCAAGCGTAACTCCCAGCCCCCTATTTTGGCCAGCTCACCGGTGCGCTTGAGCACGTCAAGGTTGTCTGCCAGTACCAGTTTGGCCAGTTTGCTCTCGGTGATGTCCTGGATAACACCCATACGCCGAACCGCTGCGCCAACGGCATTGCGCTCAATACGGCTCATTTGCTGAATCCAGCGCACGTTGCCTGCTGGCGTTACAACTCGATACTGTGCGTCGAACTGTATTTGGCCGGACTGCTCGTCTGCGGCAGCGGTGGCCGACAAATAGGCCTCGCGGTCGTCCGGATGTAGCAACAGCAACAATTCGGGCAGCCCTAGCGACTGGTCCGCCACCCCGCAGATGGCGTAGAACTGCGCGGAAGCGAAAAACGCGCCCGTCGCCAAATCAAGCTCCCAACTGCCAATACCACCAACGCGTTGCGCTTGCACGAGTTTGTCCTGCGCGTGGCTCAGGCGTGTGTAGCTTTCGGCCAACACCAGCTCGGCTTTTTTTCTATCGGTGATGTCCTGCACCACGCCAGCGCGGTACGGTATTTTGCCCAGTCGGTCGTCATACGACTTCCCGATCTGATGCATCCACCTGACTTCGCCGTCTGGCCGGATGATCCGGTATTCCAAGTCAAGTTCGGTGCCTGTTGCTTGGGCGGCGCTCGCCCTGGCAGCATAGGTTGCTGCGTCGTCGGGATGAATCAGGCCGCGCAGTGTCTCAAACGGCACAGCGTCCGCGCTGCCACACAGCCCAAACAGTGCAAACACCTCGGGCGATGCACGCAGAGCCTGCGTTGTGGGCTCAAACTCCCAATTGCCGATATGGCCAAGCTGCTGGGCATTGAGCAGTTTGCGCTGGGTTGCGGCCAGCTCCTCGTTCGCCGCTGTCAATGCAATATCGGCAATTTTTCGTATGGTGATGTCTCGCACCACACTGCTGCGGATGGTGTGCGGCCCATGCGGCCCATCGGCTGCTGTTCCGGCGTGAAAAATCCACCGAACGTCGCCGGCCGGGGTAATGATGCGGTACTCGGTTTCGAACGCTGAGCCGTCCTGCCACAAGGCTTGGCGTAAGGCGTCGTAGCCGGCCCGGTCGTCAGGGTGAACCAGCTCGATCAAGGTCTCATGTCGAGCGTTCAGGCTGTCGGCGTTTAGCCCAAAAATGACATACAGCTCGTCAGACACCCAAAGCGCTTGCGTGACCAAGTCAAGCTCCCAGTTGCCCATGCGGCCTAAGCGCTGCGCTTGCACCAGCCGACGCTGTGACTCGTTCAGTGCAATCAAACCTTTGGCCTGCTCGAGCTGCATTTTCTGCAACTGGGTGATATCCGAAAACACCATTAGCGCACCAGCAGGCGGGGCCTCACCGGTGCGCCCGGCATCGCCCTGCATCGGGCGGTAGCTGCAACTGATCAAACGCCCTTCGGGCTGGCGGGCGTTGCGCACCCAGATGTGCTGGGTGCTGCCGCTTTGGCCGCCGATAGCTTTCATCAACGGCAAATTTTCAGTAGCGTAAAGCCGGTCAGTGCCGGGCACAAACAGGCCATGGTGCTGGGGCCAACGGCCCGAATCCACTTTGGGCGCGTTGTCCATTACAAACAGCGTAGCGGCCGCCTGGTTGAACAGCAGCACCTGGCCGTGGGTGTCCACCGCAATCAGCCCTTCTTTCATGCTGTTGATCGTCAGGTCCAGAGTCGAAAACGCTTGGCGGCTGCGCGCCAGCTCGTTTTGCAGCTCCCGCTCACGCTGCTCCAGCGCATTGGCCATCAGGTTAAAGCCGTCGGCAATGCTGGAGAACTCGGCTGTCAGCGGGTGCCGCAAAACCGGAATCCGAACGCTGCGCTCGCCGTTTTGCATTCTCCGGGTAGCCGCCAAAATGCGCTGCGTCGGCGCAATTAACCCGCGGCTAGCCAAAGTACCAACAAGTGCGGACCCCAGCAACGCGGCCACCAACAGGTCCACCAGGTTAAGCAGCAAGGCGCGCCGGGCGGGAGCCACAACCACCTCCCTGTCCCGGCTGACCGCCACGAAAAAGGGCTGAGACAGCGGCTGACCCGCGGCTTGGAATGCATAAATTCTGCGCTGGTGGTTGGCCTCAAGGTCCTCACCAACTTGGACGCCAGCACGCCGCGCCTTAATCGCCGAGCCGAGCAGCGCACCGTGAACGGAATTACCAACGCGTTGGTGCTCTACAGGATTCATTGCCAGAATCACACCAGCGCTGTCGGCGACTACCAGACGCTCACCCTCGGGTACTGGGGCTTTTGATATCTGCTCGGCGAAGGTTTGCAGGCTCAAGCTGACAAACACCACGGCCGACACGCTGCTGTCCGCTGCCATGACCGGCAGCGCAAACTCGATGGTGGGCTTGGTGGGCAGGCTGGGCACCTGGCCCAAAGAGTAGCGACCGACAGCGAACTGGCGTGTTGCCACGGCCTGCTCAAAGTAAGAGCGGTCACCAACATAAATGGGCACTTTGGTGCCCGAGCTGTGACAGCTGACATAGCCGTTGGACGAGGCAATCGCGATGCTGGCGTACTGGGGCAAGCGCGCGACCAAGGCGCTTAAATAGGCCGAGCAGTCGCGCGGTTTGTTGCTCAAGCTGCCAGCGCTTAGCTGACTTTGTGCCACCAAGACCAGCAACTGCTGCGCCGTGCGTGCAGTTTGCTCTTGCGCTGACGCCACCAGCGTGGCCGAAAACACCAGCTCATTGGAGGCCTGTTTTAACGCTTGGTCAACGCTGGTGAGCGACTGGTACGCGCCATAGACCAGCAGCGGCAAAGCCGCTGCAACGGCCAACGCCAAGCGCAAAGTTTTCAGCGTTATTTGCGGCCTCACTGCACGCACTGCCTAGGGCACACTGCCTGCGAACAGCCGGCAGTCGCTGGGTCTGGGTAGCGCATCAGTCAATCAGGGGCACAAAGCAGGTATCTGACGGCACGGACTCGTTCACCCTGAGCCAGTACACCTGCAGGCATTCGAGCTTTTCAGCATACAGCCCAAAATCGACCGACTTATGCACAAAGCTGTTGGCCCCCGCCGCATAACACGCCGCCATGTCAGAGCGTTCAGTGGACGACGTCAACATGATCACCGGCACCAGAGCGGTTGCTGGGTTGGCGCGAATTTGCCGCAGCACCTCAATGCCCGACAGCCGGGGCAGCTTGATGTCGAGCAACACGAAAGCGGGCAGGTCAGCAACTGAGCGGTCTGCATGGCCGGCGCGAGCGAACAAAAAATCAAGCGCTTGCACCCCGTCCTGGGCAATTTCAATCAGCACCTTCACACCAACATCTCTGAAGGTCTCGACAGTCAGCTCAAGATGGTCAGGGTTGTCTTCAACGACCAGAATGAAAGGGTAGGACATGGCGCTAAATTTAGTTAGGAACGCAAGGACTGCAAACACCGGCTTACCGGCTTACCGGCTTACCGGCTTTTATCACTTAAATTGATAATAATGCTTTTTTCATCACATTACCTCCAAAGCACTACAAAAGTAACGCATCTAAATGTTGCTTTACCACCACTTTAGGCTCAAAGCCCTTTCTATGCGCTCACCACGGGGGTGTCAAAGCACGGCGCAACTGCCCTCGCAGCTCGGCATAGTCCGGGATCACCTCGCGCACCACAGCCCAAAATTGAGGACTGTGGCTCATTACCCGCAGGTGGCTCAGCTCGTGCACCACCACATAGTCAATGACCGCCAGGCTAAAGTGCATCAGTCGCCAGTTCAGGCGAATTGAGCCGTCGGCACTGGCGCTGCCCCATCGGGTGCTGGCACTGGACAGGCTCAACTTGTGCCACTGCACACCAACGAGCGGCGCAAAGTGGCTCAATCGTTGCGTAAACAAGCGCTTGGCTTGGCGCATTAACCACACCTGGGTGGCATCGCGAATTTGCTCGGCACTGGCGCTGTGCGGCAAGCCAATATGCAGGTCGCTGCCCTGTGCATCAGGCCAAGGGTGCAGCACCGACGCCACAACCCCCAGCGCATGGCGCCCATCGAGCACCACTGCGGCAGTGCGGCCCAAAAAGGCAAAGGTGCACCCATTGGCCCAATTAACGCGGGTTGACGTCAGGCGCTGGCTGCACTCACGGGCTTGGTACAGCTTTTTCAGAATCCAGCCAGACTTTTCCATGACGGCACGGTCTACTTCGTGCAGCGGCACCCAAGGCGGAGCACTGACAGCTAGGCCGTCTGGCCCAACCGAAAACCCGATGGTGCGCCGCTTTGCACGCCGAAATACATAGGCCACCCGCACGCCCGACAGCAAAATTTGCCGGCTGGCATGCGGGTGTTCAAACGCGGCAGGGGCAAGGGCCGGCTCAGGCAACACGGGCGGCAACAGCGGCGATAAGGGCAGTAACGCCAGTAACGGCAGAGGTACCACTGGAGATTCAAGCCTGCACCCTTCGAGCCTGATACCTGCTACGTTTTTCATAGCTAACTGGGAAGCTAAATCAACGGCAAGAGGCACATTTGGTTGTTTTTTCACCGCTGTTGGCAGCTTCGGACGCTGCACCGGCTTTTTGACCGCTGGCAGCAACGGCTGGAGCGCCGTGGGTGCGGCGCTGTCAAACAAGTCCAGCGTAAACCGCAAAAGCTTGTTGATCATGGGCGGGCGGCTAGCGGTAGGCCTCGGGGTCCAAGCGATGCATTTCAGCTTCAATCCAGGCCTCAACCTCCCGCATCAGCTCGTCGGGTCTTCGGCCAGCGCTGGCAATGGCCGGGCCGATTGAGATATCAACGATGCCGGGCGTTTTGATGAACGCTCTGCGCGGCCAGCATTTGGCTGAAGTCACCGCAATCGGCACCACCGGTGCGCCGGTTTCAATAGCCAGGCGGGTACCACCGGACTTGTAGACGCCTTTTTCGCCGCGCGCAATCCGCGTGCCCTCGGGGAACATGATGACCCAGGTGCCCGTGGCCATCAGTCGCTTGCCTTGGGCCACCACTTTGTTGAACGCCTGGCTGCGCTGGCTGCGGTCAATATGAATCATGTCCATGCGTGCCATGGCCCAGCCAAAAAACGGGATATACAGCAGTTCTTTTTTGAACACATAAGCCAATGGGTGCGGCATGATGGTGGGCATACACAGCGTCTCCCAGGTGCTCTGGTGTTTGACCAACAACACCGCCGCGCTGGTTTGACCCGCGGGCAGGTTGTGCATGCCGATGACCCGGTTTTCAATCCCCAAAATCAGGTTGCCCCCCCTGACGGCTACCCGCAACCAGCCGGCACACCACCAGTACATCGTGGTGCTGCGAATAAACACTGAAGCCACCAACACAAACGTAGCCCACGGAACCACGGTGACAGCCATCCAGAGCAAGTGAAGAGCCGAGCGAATCAAAGGCATACAAAGGGTCTGAACAAGGTCATAAAAGATGTTTTTTGAACAAAATAAGTCGCTAGCCGTCGTGTTTTGTTGCTGACTTGCTACTTTTTTTGTAGCAAATCAGCTGCCGTTGCACTGCGCGCCAAGATAAAGTCCACAAACGCAGGCAAGTCGCGGTGCAGTTGCGTGCCAACAGGCAAGCCCACCGGCTGGCCGCCACCGGCAAACTGCGCTGACTTGCCTGTCAACACCAGGTGCGGCTCGCAGCCAGCAGCCGCGCCGGCCTGCAAGTCACGCAGGGAATCCCCCGCGGTTGGCACCCCTTTGAGCGGTACCCCAAAGCGTGAGCCGATTTGCTCGAACAGGCCGGGCAGCGGCTTGCGGCAAGTGCACTGCTCTTCAGGGCTGTGCGGGCAATAAAACACCGCATCAACGCGCCCGCCAACGGCCGCCAGCATCTTGTGCATCTTGGTGTGAATGGCATTCAAAGACGCGACATCGAACAGCCCTCGGCCCAGCCCAGACTGGTTGGACGCCACCACCACATGCCAGGCAGCATGGTTAAGCCGCGCTATCGCCTCCAACGCGCCGGGCAGCGGCTGCCATTCGTCTGGCGTTTTAACGAAGTCGTCACTGTCAGCATTGATGGTGCCGTCGCGGTCAAGGATGATGAGTTTCATTGGGGGGTTTACTTCGTAGGCACGATGCCGAATCCAACAGCGGGCTTGTGCACTGCGGGCGGCATCACGGTAACTTCACCCACGCAACACCACTGCAGCGGGGCCGCACACTGCTACTAGCGACGATGTTGTGGCGCCATGCCGCTGCGGCGTCTGCACCAACACAAACGCGCCTCGCAAAAGCGCTTTTGTGTTGACTGGCGCAACCGCTGCGCCCCAAGTGTCCAGACAAGGCTCAAAACGGGTGTCAAGCGACGGCGTTCGCCAGCGGCTTAACGGGGCGCGAACTTGTTGACTGCGCCCAGGCTTTTCACGCCAGCGCAGCAGCGCTGGCGAGTGCACATCGCCCAAAACACTGTCACTTTGCGGCTGCCGATTCATGGCGGGACTACGGGCTCAGTCAGCCAGCTGGGACAGGTCAGCTACGCGGTTCATGGCATTGTGCAAGCTCTTGAGCAAGCCCAAACGGTTGACGCGAACATCCACTTCTTCCACGTTGACCATCACACCATTAAAAAACGCGTCAACCGGCTCGCGCAGCGCGGCCAGCAACTGCAGCGACGCTGCATAGTGACCGGCATCAAATTGGGTGTTGGCGTGAGGAATCGAGTTTTTCATCGCCGCGTGTAGGGCTATTTCAGCGTCTTCTTTGAGCAGGGTTTCACGGACGTGGGCCTCAACAGCGCCAGACTTTCTCAAGATATTGGAGATACGTTTGTTGGCCGCCGCAAGGCAGGGCGCCTGCGCCAGCTTTTTAAACTCCACCACCGCGTCCACGCGCTTGACGACTTGGTGCAGCGGCGGGTATTGCGTAATGACGGCTTTAACCGCGCTGACGCCGTACAGCGGCGCAAGTTGATTCCAGTAACGCTCGTATATAAATACCGTGACAGCATCGACGGTATCTGGAGCAATAAGGCCAGCGTCGAATGTCCCGGCCGCAAACGCCAGCAGTTCTTTGACGTCGAGCGTCACAGCCCGATCGCCGGCGCCGCGGGAGACGTTTAGCAACTCGAAATGCGAAATGACCGTAAGGGCATGGCGGCGCAGCGCAAACGGGTCTTTTTCACCCGTCGGTTTAAGGCCCACACCCCAAATGCCGATCAAGGTCTCGATGCGGTCGGCAAGGATTAAGGATGTCGACACCAGGCTGGCGCCGAGTTCGTGCTGGCCCTTGAGCAGATACTGCTCGGCGATAGCTCTGGCGACCTCCTCTGTTTCCCCGTCATGGCGCGCATAGTAGCTGCCCATTACGCCTTGTAGCTCGGGGAATTCCCCGACCATTTCAGTGGCCAGATCAGCCTTTGCCAGCAACGCGGCTCGGTCGGCCAAGTCGCTGTCGGCACCGATGCGTTGTGCAACCCAGCGGGCAATGGCCCGCACCCGCGTGATGCGCGCGCCCTGCGAGCCCAGCCGGTGGTGATAAACCACTTTATCGAGCCCTGCCACGCGCGAAGCCAGCGTTTTTCTCCGATCCTGGTCAAAGAAAAACTTGGCATCAGCCAAGCGCGGGCGCACCACACGCTCGTTACCGCCAACGATAAGGCTGGGGTCGTCAGGGGTGATGTTGCTAACCACCAAGAACTGGTGGGTCAGTTTGCCCACCGCGTCGAGCAGCGCAAAGTACTTTTGGTTAGCCTTCATCGTCAAAATAAGGCATTCTTGCGGCACATCGAGGAACTCTTTGTCAAAGGCGCACAGCAGCACATTGGGGCGCTCGACCAGGGCGGTGACTTCGTTGAGCAATGCATCATCGTCAATGGGCGTGATACCCCCGCCGATCTGGGCCGCAGCGGCTGCCAGCTGGCGAGTAATTTCGGCGCGGCGCTCGGCAAAGCTGGCAACGACTGCACCGTCGTCGCGCAACTGCTGCGTGTAACTGTCGGCGTGCCTGAGCACCACCGGGTCCACGGCTGCTTCAAACCGGTGGCCATGCGTTGCGTTGCCAGCTGTTAAGCCCAGCGCCTGCACCGGCACCACAGCCGCACCATGCAATGCCACCAGCGCATGAGCTGGACGCACAAAACGCACGCTGCTCCAGCCAGGCAGTTCGCAGTTGGACTGCAGCTGGTAGGTCATGACTTTTGGGATCGGCAACTTGGCGATGGCATCCAGCAATGCCTTTTGCAGGCCTTCAGCCAAGGTGGCACCAGCGACGATACTGTCGTAGACAAGTGTTTGGGCCTTAGCGTCTTGGACTTTTTTCAGGCCGGCCACCAGGGACACATCAGCGCCCAGCGTCGCTAGCTTTTTCAGCAGCGCCGGGGTAGCGTTACCTGCAGCGTCAAGCCCCACCGCTACCGGCATGAGTTTTTGCGACACCAACCTGTCGGCTGCCTGCGAGGCCACGCGAGTGACATGCGCTGCCAAGCGGCGCGGCGAGGCAAAAGTGGTGAGTATCGACTCAGGTGTCGTCAGCCCCTGCGCCTGGAGCTGCTCGAACAGCACGCCCGCAAACGCCTCGCCCAGTTGGTTGAGTGCTTTGGGCGGCAGCTCTTCAACAAACAGCTCCACTAGCAGGTTTTTCGTCGTCATTATTGCGTCGCTCATGTCGCTCACGCCGCTTTCTTGGTCATGGGCGCCAACTGCTCGACCCACTCTCGCGGGGCCATTGGAAAGCCCAAGCGTTCGCGCGACTCGTAATAGCTTTGCGCTACCGCCCGGGCCAAGTTGCGGATACGGCCAATATAGGCGGCGCGTTCAGTCACGCTGATGGCACCTCGAGCGTCCAGCAGGTTAAAGCTGTGCGCCGCTTTGAGCACCTGCTCGTAGGCGGGCAAAGCGAGCTGCACCTCAATTAGGTGTTTGGCCTGCTTTTCGTGCGCAGTAAAAGCGGTAAACAAAAAGTCGGCGTCGCTGTGCTCGAAGTTATAGGTGGACTGCTCGACTTCGTTTTGCTTGTACACATCGCCATAGCTCAGGCCCTCGGTCCATGTCAAGTTGTAGACGTTGTCCACGCCTTGCAGGTACATGGCCAGGCGCTCAAGGCCGTAGGTAATCTCACCCAGGATGGGTTTGCAGTCAATGCCGCCAACCTGCTGAAAGTAGGTGAACTGGGTCACTTCCATGCCGTTAAGCCACACCTCCCAGCCCAGACCCCAGGCGCCTAGCGTGGGGTTTTCCCAGTCGTCTTCGACAAACCGGATGTCGTTTTTCTTCAGGTCAAACCCAAGCGCTTCGAGCGAGCCGATATACAGCTCCAAGATGTTGCTGGGAGCGGGTTTAAGTACCACCTGGTACTGGTAGTAGTGTTGCAGGCGATTCGGGTTTTCGCCGTAGCGGCCGTCTTTGGGCCGCCGGCTGGGCTGCAGATAAGCGGCTTTCCA
>JAYULP010000333.1:0-3630 GCA_043763445.1 Polaromonas sp. | reverse complement strand
CGCTTTAGCTTGACGACTTCACCCATATCGACGAGCTCGGCCCGCACGCGGTGTCTGCCATAGGTGCAGTCACTCATCTGGTGGATTTGGCGGACTCTCTGGGTCGTGACTTGATCATCCGTCGAGCGTTGACTGGGCGTGCAGCGACACCAATCGTAGAAAGCACTGCTGCAGACTTGGCGGTGTTTGCACATGGCTTGTACCGCTTGGACGGCCTGATTTGCATGAATCAACGTGTAGATGTCTTGCCTGCGATGTTGTCCTTGTTGGCAAACCATGGTCGCCAAGCCTTTGCAAGGATGTCTCGCTCCTGGGAGATCTGGCGTGCCTGACGGCGCAACAAAACCAGCTCTTGCCGCTCAGCTGTAGTCAGCGGTGCGTCAGGTTTGCCGCCGCCCAGCGCATCAGCTTAGGCTTGGCGAGCCCAGGCGCTGATGCTGGTTTCGTGGCAACCAAACTCTTTTACAAGCTCAACGGGCTTGCGCCCAATGCCGACCAACTCGACCATTTGCTGGCGAAATTGGGGCGTATACGCCCGTCGTCTTTGACTCATAGAGAACTCCTTTGACTGAACAATAATGTGTCCGGCTCAAAGGGGCAACTTCAACTTCAAGGCGAGATTCAGCCGACTTCTCAGAGCTAGGCTCCACCGCCACAACAGTGCTACTTGTGAGTAGGCCGTAACGTTTTTAGTGCCAGTAAATTCGGCTGTCAGCATTTCAAGCAGCAAATCGCGTGTTGTCGCAGGTGTGTCATTCAGCCACCGCTTCGGAGCCGGCGTTGTATGTTCTTCGGCCAATTACTTAGCCTTTTGAACAGAACGCAATCAAACCAAATGCGGCAGTGCCCACCCGCAACCGAGCCTAATCAGCACCCGTGTCGCTGACACGAATGATCGGTGCGGAATGCCTGGGCTATGCCATTCCCGCCATCTTTTCTTTTTATACCATTTCATAGATAATTATAGTTATGCCTGTTAACGAAAAGCCACTCGAATGGGTAGGCAGCAGCCACAAAGACTTGATGGCCTTGCCAATGGACGTTCGGCGGCTCTTTGGCTTCGCTTTGTCGCTGGCGCAGGCGGGTGACAAGCACGACGCGGCCAAAGTGCTCAAGGGCTTTGGCGGTGCAGGAGTGCTTGAGGTGGTGGAAGACGATGTGGGTGGCACGTACCGCGCCGTTTACACCGTCAAGTTTGCTGAGGCAGTGTTTGTCCTTCACTGCTTTCAGAAAAAGAGCAAGCGCGGTATCGCCACGCCCAAGGAAGACATGGACCTAGTTAACGCTAGGCTGAAAATTGCCGAAGCGTATGTAAAGGAGTTACGCAAATGAAAACACGACTTGTTGAAAGCGTTGAAGTGCATCGTAGTTCCGGCAACGTATTTGCCGACCTTGGCCTAGCTGACGCTGAAAAGCTCAAGATCAAAACGGGCTTGGTAATCGAAATAAGGAAAGCCATGAAAAGCCGTGGCCTAACCCAACAAGAAGCGGGCAAACGCATGGGCATAGCTCAGCCCAAAGTGTCTGACATGATGCGCGGCGACTTTGCTAACTTGTCCGAGCGCAGGCTGATGGACTGCCTAACACGGCTTGGCTACGATATTGAAATCAAAGTTCGACCTTCCAAGACTGAAATTGGACACTTATTGCTGACAATGGCATAAAGACTCATTCAATCCATGAGCAACAAATGTTTTTAAACAGAAGCATCCGAAAAATTGTTTCGGTGTGTATTCAAAGATGTTGACTCAGGGGTGTACGTAGCCGAAAGTAAAGTTCCGACAAGCCTGTCAATCGGTCATGTTCAACTGGTTATCGACAACAATGTTTTTGGGGCTCTAAACGAGTCGCCACAAATGTTCAAACGCCTTGCATGGACACATAGTCAAAACTCAACGTCATACCGAGCTGACGCAAGCAATTGGCGCCTGCTACAAGGTGCATAAAGCAACAGTAGGTGTGCCTAGTGTTCATGCAGAGCTGGCCGGCAGTGGCTTTGACGCTTGCGTGCGCACTGTGGGAAGACATATGCAGCGTTTAGGCGTTTAGGCCTTCGTGCCAAGGGAGCCAAGAAGTTCAAACGCACGACCGACTCCAATCACAGCCAAGCAGTTTCACCCAATTTGCTTGAGCGCCAGTTCAAAGTAGCCGCACCCAATCAGGTCTGGGTGGGCAACATCACATACATACGCACAAGCCAGGGCTGGTTGTACTTGGTCGCAGCCACCGCCTTGGTTGACGGCAGTCGCAAGTATCGGTAACTAGCAAAAAAAACGCCTCAATGGGCGGTTTGTGGGGAGTGTAGCCAGAGTTAAATGGTGGACAGTATCGGCATAGGCTCTTGTCCCATGGCAACAGAGATATTGTCAAACAGGCGCTGCATGTCTTGACTGCTATCGTGAATAAACACGTCGTCTGCCACCCGCTCTGCCAGGCGGATTCCGGCCTTGGCTTCTGGCTCCGTGGCACCCGCTATCAATGCGTAGCGCATGGGCTTTTTGTCGGTCATTTGTGGAGCTATTCCAAGGCTGAGTAGTTTCGCACTAGCCTCGGTGCGCCTTTGTGCCGGGTTGTGCCGATAGTCCACGGTTTGAATGCAGTTGAGGGTCCCGTTTTTCAGGGCAAAGTCAACCACCAGGCCCTCGTCTTGCGAGAGCATGTAACGTGGCACGATACGATGGTCGCTCAGACCCTGGCCTGATTGGGCCATCCAGCCGTAAGCGTCAAAGGTGTTTTTGACTTCAACAAATAAGCGCGAGACGGCTGCCCGGTCGCGCTGCGTTACTGGGGCGTTCGGCTCAACCGCCATGAGCAAGGACCAGTGGATGCCTTTGTCATAGTCAGCTTCGTCGGTGTAGTTGACGCAACCCTCGGTGCTGGCCACGCGCAACGACCCGAAACCCGACAGGTACAACTTGAGCATGTCTGGATTTGCCTGCAGTTCCGCGGCCATAGCGGCTAGGCCGTCGCGCAAGTTTTGCACATTGGCGGCGGGGTCAAGGGCGCGTACTTTCTTTAATTTATCTGCAGCGTGGGCGCGCACTTGTCCGTCGTGCCTGAAAGACAAAATGCCAACAGCGCAACACTCGTTTCTGTGTGTGTAGGGCTGGAATTCCACCAGCCTGGTAGCTGCTTTGTGTGTCATGGCCAGTTCTTTGAAAAATCTATCCGGTGGTCACGGTTGTTGCGCCAAAACGCATCAATGGTCACAGGGTCCACGCCGCCCAGCCACGGGTCTGGAGCTTCGTTCAAGGTTTTGATCATCCAATCATTCGGGAGTTCCTGCACTCTGTTTAACGCTGAATGGTCAGCTTGTACCGCCATGTTGCGCCGGAAGTGCTGCCACCATTGTGCGGTCAGGCTCTTGTTCATACTGTCTGTGTTGCCAAACGGCAGGCCGGTAACGAGAGACGCACGCGAATAGTCAAAGCACAGCAGTTCGTCGCCTGTCAGGGTCACACGTTTTAGCAAGTTGCGCCCATGTCGGTCAGGGTTTGGCAAGAAGGCGTCCATTGGGTAGATACGGCCCAACTCGTCGAGGTGCGGGCCAAAGAAGCCGGCCACGGTAAAGGCGTTGGGGTCTTTGGCAATCTGACGTGTGGTTAGGTCAATGCGCGAGCCAAACGCGGG
>JAYULP010000332.1:0-3633 GCA_043763445.1 Polaromonas sp. | reverse complement strand
TGCACCCGCTCAATACATCCAGTCCAATACGCCCAATCAATGCCGTCAATGTCATCAACTCAAGCTATGTCAGCTAGCGCCTGTAGCCACAAAAGCATAGCGCTGCTTTGACTCTCCACGGTCCTACAGTGCTGCAGCGTGGTCACTGGCAGGGCCGGCCTGCCGCATTGCGTAAAGTTTGTCTGGTCTGGGTGCCAAGTCACCGCGACATCGTCTGTTCACATCTGCTCGAGTATCGGGCGGCAGTATTTGCCGAAGCCTGAGCATCCACCTAATTGCCTATGCCGCACTTCTACCCTGCTGCCGCGTCGTTACCCGCAGCTGCCGCCCTGCCCAAGCCGGTGCGCCCAGTGCGCCCGGCACTGTGGGCAGTAGCTTTGTTTGTGCTGCTGTCAGGGTGCGGTCCGGCACCACCGGGCAGCGGCGCAAGCGCACGCCCCACCGCCAATGCAGTGGCACCCACAGATGCCGCAACGGCAGCGCTACTGGCCTTGGCTGAGCCCAACTTGGTGCTGCTGCTGCTGCCCGACGGCGAGCCCTTGAGCGAGGCCCCGGTTACGGCTTGGCTCGATGCCGCAGCCGAGTTGGGTATTCGATTGATGCCGGTGTCGGACAAGCAATTCATGGCCCTGGGCCCACAAGCGTTGAAGTTTGCCGGGCTGATTTTGCCGGACCAAATTCACAACATTGCGACCGACGCGCTGCTAACAGCGGTGCGCGAGTTCACACAAACCGGTGGTCATGTGATGCTGGTCTATGACTTTGGCATTTTCCGGCTGGACGGTAACCAAAAGCCGACCTACCCGATTCCCGGTGCCCGGCTGAGCGATCTGGCCGGCGTTAGCTACGCGCTGTATGACAAGCTGCGGGAAAAAAGCGCCGTATTTGGGCCAGTTACCGCCATGCGCAGCACCCTGCGCCAGTTGCTGGTGCCGCCCGGCAAGTCCATCGCTTACACCGCGCTGGCCGGCGAGCCCACTGGCGCTTCGGCCTACACGCCAGTAGCCAGCGCAGCGGCAAACCCCGCTGCCGCAGACGCTGACGCACTTCATGCCTACAGCGGCTATTTGTTGGGGCCGCTGAACTATGCAAGTTTTGTCACCCAGGGCGACTACCCGGGCAAAGTGCTGGCGGCTTCGCCCGCAGCCGGGCTGGTGGCCGGGCTAAGCAACGTCGGCCGGGGCAAGGTGTTGTTTGTCAACTTGCCGCTAACGTCGCTGAAAGTGGCGCGAACCGACGCCCTGCCAATGCACGGCTTTTTGCAGTACTTTTCTGAGCAGGTGCTGCAGCTGGCCCGACTCTCGCCAGTGCCCAACGGCATTGCCGGGCTGACGCTGAACTGGCATTTGGACTCGTTTACCGCGCAGCAGCCTACGCTGGGCTTGGAAAAGCTCGGCGTCTTCAATGACGGGCCGTTTTCAATCGACATGACCACCGGCCCCGACGCGGTGACGCCCGGCGACGGCCGGGGCTGGGGCCTGGACAACAATCCGGTTGCGCGCGCGCTGCTCAAGCGTTTTTCAGCGCAAGGCCATGCCATCGGCAGCCACGGCGGCTGGAACCACGACTACTACGGGCTCAATGCCAACGACACCAATCGCGCGACGTTTTTGCCTTACCTGGCGTCCAATTTACAGTCAGTCCAGCGTGCGGTCAGCTCGCGCGTTCGCCCGTGGCTGGGGCTCAGTACAGCCCAGCCAGCTAACCTGCCGACTTTTTTACTGCCCGCGTACCAAGCGCTGCACAATGCGGTGAACCAGTCGTTCGGGCCGCTGGTCAGGCAATACTCGCCGCCAGTGGGCAACAATCCCGCCTGGGCTATGGACTGGCTAGAAGACCAAGGCATTGTGGGCGTGTACTTTGCGGGCCATACGGGTCTTGGCCCCACCCGGCAGTACCGCGAGGGCCAGCTGCGCAACCCGAACTTGTGGGTGTTTCCCGTTACACCGGCCGGGCGTTACGCGACGTTTGAAGAGTTTCAGGTCAACGGCGTGCCCAAGCAAGAGGTAGCTAACTGGTACCGCCAGAGCGTTGATTTTGCGGTCGAGCACAACACCACCCGCATGGTCTACATGCATCCTAACGGCGCTAATGTGTGGCCTGACGTGTTGCAAGGTTTGCTGGCCCACGCCAAAAACCAGGGGCGTGACAAATTTCAGTGGTACACCATGCCCCGACTGGCAGACTTTATGACCACCCGCCAGCGCGTGAGCTGGCGCGAGCGGCGTCACGCCAGTGGCGTGTCCCAGTTCGAGGCCAGCCATCCGAGCAGTCTGAGCGAGATGGTCTGGATGCTGCCTAAGTCACGCTACCCGTCGCAACCCACCAGCGGGGATGGCAGTGTCATCATCACCGAGGCGCTGACCCATTGGGTGGTCAGTGCACGCCCGGTGCGCGAGGCGCGCTTTAGCGCCCGGCCAGTTTAGGATTCGGCCCGGCTTGGCGCGGCTGTATGGCCGTGCGCGGCCTGCAGCGCCGCCCGGGTCGCGAGGGCCGCGCGGCGGGCCGCTTGTGCAAAATCGTCACCGGGCGAAGCGTACAAAATCGCTCTAGATGAATTCACGATGATTGGCCCGTTCGGCCGATGGCCGGCGCGCACGGTGGCCGCCGCGTCACCGCCTTGCGCGCCCACGCCGGGAATCAGCAGCGGCAATGTAGGGGCCAGCGCGCGAACACGTTCAATTTCGGCGGGGTAAGTCGCCCCCACCACCAAGCCAAGCTGACCATTGAGGTTCCAGAGCCCTTGCGCCAGACGGGCGATGTGTTCGTACAAGCGCGGCTGGCCATCAACCGAAGCCAAGCGCTGGTTTTGAAAATCGTCACCGCCGGGGTTGGAGGTGCGGCAAAGCAAAAAAGCGCCCTTGCCGTGGTGCTTGAGATACGGGGCTACCGAGTCAAACCCCATAAACGGCGACAACGTGACCGCATCGGCGCCGTAGCGCTCAAACGCTTCAATGGCGTACTGCTCGGCCGTGCTGCCAATGTCGCCGCGCTTGGCGTCCAAAATCACCGGCACCTGCGGCGCGGCGCGGCGCATGTGGGCCACCAAGGCTTCGAGCTGGGCCTCAGCGCGGTGCGCATGAAAGTAGGCAATTTGCGGCTTGAAGGCCACCACCAGGTCGGCTACGCTGTCCACGATGGCAGCACAAAAGTCATATATCCGACTGGCGTCGCCCCGCAGATGGTCAGGAAAGCGCGCTGGGTCGGGGTCCAGCCCCACGCACAGCATCGACTGGTTGCGGTGGGCTGCAGCGCGGAGCTGGTTCATGAAAGGCATGGCCGCCGGGGCATGCTGGCCGGGCAGCGGCGTGATCGTCTGAGTAAGGCTCGGGTTCATGCCTCAATTGTATGAAGCCGGGCGATTGGCACGGCCTGAGCGGCGCCGCGCCCTGGCTATGGTCGAGCCGCGTCATTGGCCTGAACCATGGCTAGGCACAGGTCGTCCCAGGCCTTGGCTTTGTCCAGCGGGGTGCGCAGCAGCGGCGGCGCGTCATAAGTCACTACCGTGCGAACGCCATGCAGCCGGTGCACTTGGCCACGCAGTTTGCCCAGCGGCTCGCTGGAGCGCAGTAGCACCTGCGCCGCCAGCCGCCCCATGATCAGCAGCAGGTGCGGCTGATAGGACTGCACCAG
>JAYULP010000331.1:0-9178 GCA_043763445.1 Polaromonas sp. | reverse complement strand
TTGATTGGCCCGAATGGGGTGACGGCTCTGGGTTTGCTTGGCGTTTGTCAACATTTGTTGGTATTTGCCCTGTCAAAAAACCCCTTTGACAAGCTCAGGGCGAACAAAAAATATTTGTTGGCTTTTTCTTCACCCTGTTGAATTGAACGGAAAAACAGTGCCTACCCCGCTGGGGGTTGGCTTAACAAGCATCGACTACACGGGCTTGCGGCTCAGCGACGACACTAAAGTGCGTGCTTATTTTTTTACAGTTTGAAATTTTGCTTTTGTGACTTCCCCACCTCCTCTATCCCCCTCGGCGCGCGCCCTGCGCGCGACCACGCTGGCGCCCGATAGCCGCCATGATGCGGCACCGCTTGAGCTGCTCGACCGCGACCACAGCATCCTAGCGTTCAACGAGCGGGTACTTGACTGGGCGCGCCGGCCCGATGTGCCACTGCTCGAGCGGCTGCGTTATTTATGCATTGTGTCGTCTAATTTAGACGAGTTTTTTGAGGTGCGTGCCGAATTGCACTTGATTGCAGCGGCCGGTGACGCTGCCAGCGGCGGCTATTCGGCGCAGTCCTACAGGGCCATTTCCGCAGCAGCGCACAGCATGGTGGCGCGCCAGTACAGCCTATACAACGATGAGTTGTTGCCAGCTTTTGCCCGCCAAGGGTTTCGCATCATCTCTCACGGTGAGCGAGATGCGGCCCAGCGCCAGTGGGTTCGCACCTACTTTGAGCGCGAGGTGCGGCCTTTGCTGGTACCGGTGGGGCTGGACCCATCACACCCGTTTCCGCAGGTGGCCAACAAGTCACTGAACTTTATTGTGCGTCTAACCGGTGCTGATGCGTTTGGCCGCCATAACGAAATTGCCATCGTCAAAGTGCCGCGTGTACTGCCGCGTTTTATTCGTATGCCAACCCAAGGCGCGGACGCCGGCAGCAAAAAAAGCGCGCTGTTTGTCTCACTGTCGAGCGTGATTCGCGCCCATCTGAGCGATTTGTTCGCTGGCCGTCAGGTCGGGCAGTTCTCGCAATTTCGGGTGACCCGTAACTCTGAGCTGGCCGTCGATGAGGATGACGTCAAAAATCTACGCATGGCGCTGCGCCAGGGTTTAGAGCAGCGTCATTACGGCCAAGCTGTGCGGCTGGAGGTGTCGGCGGGCTGCTCTGACTATTTGTCGGCTTTTTTGCTCAAGCAGTTCAATTTGCCTGCCCTGTCCTTATATCGGGTTCACGGCCCGGTTAACCTGGTGCGGCTGACGCAACTGGTTGACTTGGTCAGTGAGCTGGCCAAAGACCCAGCGCTGTTGTTCAGCCGTTACGAGGCCTGCTACCCACGGCAATTGCGGCTGGGCGAGTCGTTTTTTGACCGCCTCAAACGCGGCGATGTGTCAATTCACCAGCCGTTTGAAAGCTTCGACGGCGTGCTGGCTTTTTTGCGCGAAGCTGTACAAGACCCACTGGTGCTGGCGATTAAGCAAACCATCTACCGCACCGGAGCGGACTCTGAGTTGATGGCGCTGCTGCGCGAAGCGGTACGGCGCGGCAAGGAGGTGACCGTCGTGGTCGAGCTGAAGGCCCGGTTTGACGAGGAGGCCAACATCAACTGGGCTGAGATGCTGGAGTCCATTGGTGCGCAAGTGGTGTATGGCGTTGTTGGGCTGAAGACACACGCCAAAATGCTGCTGCTCACCCGGCGTGAGGGCCGGCATCTGCGCCGCTATGGACATTTGTCTACCGGCAACTACAACCCGCGAACAGCGCGGCTGTACACCGACATCAGCTATTTGACGGCTGAGCCAAAAATCACAGCTGATATGGACAACGTATTTGTCCACCTGGCCAGCCAAAGCCGCCTGCCTAAACTGCACCATTTGCTCATTGCACCGTTGCAGTTACACCGCAAACTGGTCGAGCGTATTGAGGCGCTAGGCCGAGCAGCGCTGGCCGGTAAAACAGCGCGTATCGTTGCCAAAATGAACGCCTTGACCGACGAAGCGCTGGTGCAAGCGTTAGTACGGGCCGGACAGTGCGGAGTAAAAATTGACTTGATTGTTCGTGGTGCTTGCATTTTGCCGGCGCGGGTGCCCGGCGTGACGGACAACATTCGGGTGCGCTCGGTAATTGGCCGCTTTTTAGAGCATTCGCGGATTTTTTACTTCTGCTGCGCCGATGAGGAAACCTTGCTACTGTCAAGCGCCGACTGGATGAGCCGTAACATGCTGCGCCGCATTGAGCTGGCCTGGCCGGTCACTGACCCGGTAATTCGTCAACGGATCATCGACGAATGCTTGGTGGGCTACCTGCACGATGGCGTTGACGCATGGGACCTGCAGCCCAACGGCCACTACCAGCGGGTGGAGCAGGGCGCTGGCCAAGGCCCCGATGGAGTAGCCAGTGGGGTACAGGCCGCGCTGATGGTGCGCTATGCCGAGCAGCCGAGCCGCGTGGTGGCGCTTTCAGCTAAACAAAAAGCAGCCCAAAATAGCCGCAAAGCAGCGGCAAAGTAGCTGCAAACCAATGCCAAAGCGCACATCTGCGGACTTGATTTTATGGCGGCATGCCGAGGCCGAAGACTGGCGCGAAGGCCTGCCCGAGGCCTCAACTGAGCTCGACCGAGCACTGACACCGCGCGGCGAAAAGCAAGCTGAGCGCATGGCTGTCTGGCTGAACCGCCAATTGCCCGAGGGCACTCGGGTTTGGGTCAGCCCGGCGCGGCGGTGCGAGCAAACGGCGCTCGCGTTGGGGCGCAAATTCACGCTATGCCAAGCATTGGCGCCTGACGCGAGTTGCCAGGCGCTGCTGGCGCTGGTGCAGTGGCCGCTGGCTCAGCAGCCGATGCTTGTCATTGGGCACCAGCCAACGCTGGGGCGAACCATTGCCCAGCTAATGGGCTTGGTGCAGGGCGATTGTCCGGTCAAAAAGGGGGCTGTGTGGTGGCTGCGCTGCCGCGAGCGTAACGCCAGCGTCCAGACTGTGGTGGTGACAGTGCAGTCGCCCGAAGTGTTGTAGCTGCAACTCTACCCGCAGCTGGTGCAGACCCTGGCGGGATGCTGGTGCGTCAACCCGCCACGAAAGTCAGGCTCCACTGCGTTTTTTGCCAGGCCAATACTTCTTCGTTCAAAAGGTAAGCAGACTGCGGAAAGGCCGCAGTCCAGCCCGCGCGGCAGCGCAGTGTGTACACCTGCCCTGGCCGACTGGTGCGGTCCAGCAGGAGGCCTTTGAGGTCAGGCTCAAGCCGCGCATGGCACAAAATCACCGCTAGCCGCAGGCAAATTAGTTGGTCAACAAACAGCGAGTCATCGGGGTTTAACTCCAGCTTGCGCAGTTTGCCCCGATGACCAAGCACCAGCTGGCTCAGCCGGTGCAGCTCAGGCTGGTCAAAGCCTGGTGCATCGGCATTGTCCAGAATGTAGGCGCCGTGCTTGTGGTGCTCGCTGTGCGAGATGTGACTGCCGATTTCATGGAGCTGTGCGGCCCACTGCAGTTTGCGCTGGGCGCGCACCGACAGTGCGCGAGGCTGGCCCGCCCGCACCTGCTTGAACAAGCGGCAGGCCACCTGAGCGACGCGCTGCGCTTGCGCTGCATCAGCGCCAAACTTGGTGGCCAGCCGGGCCACAGTTGCCGAGCGAGCGTCGGTTTGCTCGAGCTCGCGGTCAATTAGGTCATACAGCACACCGTGCCGCAGTGCGCCTTGTGCGGCGCTCATTTGGGTAATGCCCAGCAGCGAAAACACTGCGCGCAGCACGCTGACGCCCCCGCCAATGACGGCGCGCCTGTCGTCTTTCATACCGTCGAGCTTCAGGCGCTGCCCCGACTGTGCCTTAATTAGGGTCTCCAGCAGCCAGTCGAGCCCGGCTTGAGTAACCCGTCCGGCTGGCCAGCCGTTGGCAAGCAGTACATCGCTGACCGCGCCAATGGTGCCTGACGAGCCGTAGGCCGAGTCCCAGGTGTCGGCATGGTAGAGCGTCACCGCCTCGTCCAACACCGCTTTGGCGGCTATTTCCGCCACCTCAAAAGCGCGCGGCGTGAACTGGCCGTCTGGAAAATACTTCATCGACCAGGCCACGCTACCCACCCGGTAGGACTCCAAAGTGTGGGCCTGTAAACCGGTGCCCACAATCATCTCGGTTGAGCGCCCCCCAATGTCCACCACCAAGCGCCGCTCGCTCGACTGCGCCAGCAGCTGCGCTACACCCTGATAAATTAACCGCGCCTCTTCCCGCCCGGAAATTACATCAATCGGGAACCCGAGAATTTGTCTGGCACGAGCCAAAAACTCGTCGCGGTTGCGTGCTTCGCGCAGCGTTTGCGTGGCCACCGCCCGAATCTGGGTTTTGTCGATGCCCGCTAGCCGCTCGGCAAAGCGAGTCAAGCAGTCCCAGCCGCGTTGAAGTGCCTCCGGCGTGAGGTTGCGGTCGGCGTCCAAGCCGTTTCCTTGGCGGACGGTTTCTTTGAGGTATTCGGTGCGGTGAATCTGACCTTGGTCGTAGCGACCGATTTCGAGGCGAAAGCTGTTGGAGCCCAAGTCCAACGCGGCCAAAAGCGTTCCGTTTTGCATGTCTGAGTTTCTTGAGTCAAGCGCAGCATAGCACTGGCTTGACGCCTTATTTTTCCTGCCGCGGGCGGTGCAACTGCCCAAGCCCGGGGCCGGGGCAGTTTCCAGTTAATCAGCCAATCAAGCGGCCGTCACGTCCCAACATACTTTGGGTAACAAAATTGCAGTTGCGCCCCTGTGCGTCAAAGTTGACCTGAAAGCCGCCCAAGTCGTAGGCACTGCGCTTTTGGAATGCGGCCAGCGCGTTATACCGTGTCAGCGGCGCATCGACTGAATTGAGCACCTCATAAGTAAAGCGTGCGGCAATAAAGCCCGCCAGACTCAGGGCCGTCGGCGGCTCGTCAAACAGCCTAGCCAGGGTTTCGCGGTAGCCGCGCACCAGGGGTAAGGCGGCGGTGGCCAGGGGCACTGGCTGCGTGGCAATAATAGGCGTGCCGCGTGCCGCGCCCATGTCCTTGAGCGTTTGCAGGTTGACGTCCGACATCGCGACAACATAGCGCTGGCGGCCTTGTTGCTCCAGCCCTTGGGTGAAATCGGCCAGCTCTGGAGTGCCGCCTAAAAACAACAACACGCCAGGGGTCGATGCCGTCATTTTTTCCCCCAGCTGGCGCAAACCCGCACCGGCCTGAAATGGGTATAGCCTGAGTTGCAGCGTCGCGGCAATCTGCTCGATATCGTGGTGGTAGGCATTAAAGTCTTGGGCTGAGCCGTACACGGCGCCAAGCTCTTTGAGTCCCATGACTGACAGGGTTTTAATTGCGTAAGCGATTTGTGCCTCACGCGGGGTAAAAATCGCGAATGTTTTGTCATCGAGTTTGGTGTTGGCACCCTGCAGCCAGGGTGCGACGTGCGCTAGGTTTGCGCTGCCAGCGCGTGACGCGTCGAGCAATTGGGCGGCTACGCGGTGGCCGGCACTGCCCGAAATGGCAACGCAGTCAACATGGTCAACTGCGGTGTCAAGCGCCTGTTTGACGCTGCCAGCGGAGCCGTCTGTTTCAAGCGCCAAGTGAAAAACTTTGCGGCCGCGGATACCGCCTTTCAAATTGATGTCCTGCCAGGCGGCCCGCGCGCCAATCAAAAAATCCTTGGAAACATCTTGTTGGGCCGGGGAGGCGTCAACAATCTGAGCAATGACTACAGGCCTTGCAGTGCTTGCTTTTTTCTCACTTTGAGCCCAACTCGATGACGTGGTGGCTAAAAGCGCACCCGCCGCGAGCAGTCCTGACTGCAGCAGAACTTGACGGCGATGGGGGTGTTGTGTGAGCGTCATGGATTACCTGTAAGGTGGGTAAAAATGTAGCTATAAAAAATATAGCTAACTAAGAAGTAAACATGCGGGCAAGCAGCAAACTTCACTGAAAAACGGGTTTTTTGCCCGTTTTCAGCCTTTGTCAGTGGTGGTGGTGGTGCTGAAGCGTGGCGCGGGGTGCTAGCGCTTGAGCGGCGGGATCAGCACGGTGTCGATGACATGCACCACGCCGTTGCTGGCCAGAACGTCAGCCGTTTGAACCAAGGCGTCTTCCACTGTGACAAAGTCACCGGCCTTGGACAGCGCCAGGTCTGCACCCTGAACGGTTTTGACATTGCCGTTTTTCACGTTGGGTGCCAGCGTTTTGCCAGGCACCAGATGAAAGCTCAGAACCGATTTGAGCTGCTCAGGGCTGGCAGCCAGCGTGTCAAGCGTTTTGGCTGGCAGTTTTGCAAAGGCCTGGTTACTTGGCGCAAACACGGTAAATGGGCCAGCACCGCTGAGCGTGTCAGTTAGACCGGCTTTGGCTACCAGCGCGCTGAGCGTGCTGAGCTCGGGGTTGGCCGCAATAGTGTCAGCGATGCTGGCGGGCGATGACAAACTAGCGCAGCCCGATGGCAGCGTCAAAGCACAGAAAAAAACACTGGCAAACAAATGGCGATGGTTGAACATGGGGGTTTTCCTTGATTTGAAACAACGCTGAGCGTAGAGCGTTTGCGTGACAGTTGTGTGACGGCACACACCGTCGTTTCAAGCCTGGAGATGAGTCGTTGGCCGCATCAAAATAGTTATGACAATGCCCAGCAGTCGGCCGCACAAGTGTCACGTTCTTGTCATAAAGCAGCGGTAGAGTCTGAAAATCTTATTACCAACCCGTGAGGTGTTTTGATGAATTTTGCGTTTAAGTCTTCTTTGGTCTGGTCGGCAGCCCTGGTGGCTACCTCATTGGCGTGCGCTGCGTTGGCGCAAGACGCCACCGGCGCAGGCGCGACTTTTCCCGCACCGCTGTACTCAAAATGGGCGTCTGACTACAACAAGGCCACCAACATCAAAATTAACTACCAGTCAGTTGGCTCCGGCGCAGGTTTGCGTCAAATTGAAGCCAAGACCGTGGACTTTGGTGCCTCAGACATGCCGTTGAAGGACGATGAGCTGGCTAAAAAAGGACTTACCCAATTTCCCATGGTGATTGGCGGTGTTGTGCCTGTTGTCAACATCAAAGGCATTGGCCCCGGCCAGCTGAAGCTGACGGGGACGTTGCTGGGCGATATTTACCTAGGCAAAGTCACCAGGTGGAATGACGCCGCCATTAAGGCGCTAAACCCCAGCCTGGCATTGCCAGACGCCGCCATTGCGCCGGTTCGCCGCGCCGACGGTTCAGGAACCAGTTTTATCTTCACAAACTACCTGAGCAAGGTCAGCCCAGAGTGGAAAACCAAAGTCGGCGAAGGCACTGCCGTTAACTGGCCGGTAGGCGCTGGTGGCAAAGGCAACGAGGGCGTGGCCGCCTTTGTCAGCCGCTTGCCCAACTCGAT
The DNA here is from genome assembly GCA_043763445.1 of Polaromonas sp. Taxonomy (GTDB): domain Bacteria; phylum Pseudomonadota; class Gammaproteobacteria; order Burkholderiales; family Burkholderiaceae_C; genus Polaromonas. The sequence goes on along the minus strand of JAYULP010000331.1, from coordinate 1,849 downwards.
CGGTTATGTCGAGTACGCCTATGTCAAGCAAAACAAAATGACTTTTGCCCAGATGAGCAACGCGTCGGGCACTTTCGTGTCGCCAGACGACAAGGCTTTCAAAGCCGCTGCTGCCGGCGCTGACTGGGTCAAGAGTTTCTACCAAATCCTCACAGAGCAGCCAGGTAAAGACGCGTGGCCGCTGACAGGCGCTACCTTCATCGTGATGCACAAGGTGCAGGATAAACCGGCCCAAGCGTCGGCCGTGCTGAAGTTTTTTGACTGGGCTTACAAAACCGGTGACAAGACTGCCGATGACCTCGACTACGTACCAATGCCCGCAGCAGTAAAGGCGGCCGTCGAGAAGTTATGGGGTGACAGCATTAAGGACGCTTCGGGCAAATCGGTTGCTTTTAAGTAAGCGGGTTTGTGCCTGAATTGAAAAAGGTTATCTTCTTGTCTTCCACACTACCTGCAACCCGTGCTGCTTTTGACCCCGTGTCAACCGCAGGCGGTGGTGATATGACCCAGCCTTTGCCTGTCAATTTGACTCGTCGCAGCCCAATGGGCGACCGAATTTTTAGCTGGGCAGCGCAAGGTGCTGCCTGGCTAACACTGGCACTTTTGGTCGCCATTTTGTTGTCATTGCTCATCGGTGCTTGGCCGGCGATCAGCAAGTATGGTTTGGGCTTTTTGACCAGCACCACCTGGGATCCGGTCAAGCAAGAGTACGGCGGGCTGGTGATGATCTATGGCACGCTGGCCACGTCACTGATCGCGTTGTTAATTGCAGTGCCGGTCAGTTTTGGCATTGCCCTGTTTTTGACCGAGTTGTCGCCCGCCTGGCTAAAACGCCCGCTGGGCACTGCGATTGAGTTGTTGGCGGCCGTGCCATCAATTGTGTACGGCATGTGGGGGCTGTTAGTGTTTGGCCCGATTCTGGCGACCTACGTGCAGCAGCCGCTGCAGGCGCTGTTTGCTGGCGTTCCGTATTTGGGTGCACTGGTGTCAGGCCCGCCAGTAGGCATCGGGATTTTGTCAGCCGGTATTATTTTGGCCATCATGATTATTCCGTTCATTGCCTCAGTGATGCGCGATGTGTTTGAGGTCACTCCAGTATTGCTCAAGGAGTCCGCCTACGGCCTAGGCTCGACCACCTGGGAGGTGGTCTCTAAGGTGGTTTTGCCTTACACCAAAGCGGGCGTTGTGGGCGGCATCATGCTGGGGCTTGGCCGCGCGCTGGGCGAGACGATGGCGGTGACCTTTGTGATCGGTAACTTCAACCAGCTGGACTCATTGAGTCTGTTTCAGGCGGCTAACAGCATCACCTCGGCGCTAGCCAATGAGTTTGCCGAAGCTGGTGAGGGTCTGCACCAAGCCGCTTTGATCTACCTCGGTCTGGTGCTGTTTTTCATCACGTTTGTGGTGCTAAGTTTGTCTAAGCTGCTGCTAGCTCAATTACGCAAAGCCGAGGGAGCTAAAACATGAGCGCGCCAACAGAGCCGCTGCGAGAAGCAGCGCGCATCGCAAAATTTAACCGCCGCAAAATGGTCAACCAGCTGGCTTTGGTGATGTCGCTTGCCGCCATGTCGTTTGGTCTGTTTTGGCTGGCTTGGATACTGTTTGAAACCATACGGCTCGGTGTCGGTGGTTTGTCAGTTGCCACGTTTACTCAGATGACACCGGCACCCAATGAAGCCGGTGGCATTGCCAACGCGCTGTATGGCTCGTTTTTGATGGTGCTGCTGGCCACTTTTGTGGGCACACCGGTGGGCATCATGGCCGGGATTTATCTGGCGGAGTACAACACCAAAGGCCCTCTGGCGTCGCTCACCCGCTTTGTCAACGATATTTTGCTGTCAGCCCCCTC
>JAYULP010000330.1:0-9182 GCA_043763445.1 Polaromonas sp. | reverse complement strand
AGCGGACAAGTCACAGTCTGCTACAACCGCACCGCGTGCTGGCGACTTCAGCGCCCGGGAACGGGTGAATGCTTTTCAAATCGCGCAGGGCCTTGCACCTGGCGCAACGGCTGGCCCGCTTACCGTAATGCAGCTCAACCGGCTTGCCGGTGTGAGCGAGCCGAGACTCGTACAAACCACCCCCTGATCACCCCCTGATCACCCCCTGATTGTTGTGCCCATGTCTTACATTCTCGATGCACTGAAAAAAGCAACAAACGAGCGTCAGCACCTCGACGGCAGGCTAGCGGACCTGAATGCGCGCGCTGTGCAGACACCGTGGACCCAAAGTACCAACGCGCCGGCCGCATTGCCAAATCCACACAGCGCGAGCGTTACGCGCGTTGCCATCGGCGCGTTGGCTTTTGCAGCACTGGCTGTCGTGGGGTGGTATGCGGTGGGCACCCTGGGCACGGGTGGGAGCCGCGGTGTTGGCGACATGGGCCTGATGTCAACCGCATCAACCGTGTCGATGGCATCAGCGAAGCTAACAGCGTCGACCGCAGCAGCGCTGGCGCCCCCGGTCGCCACCCTGCCCGCGCCGGTGTCAGCTGCCACGGCAGCAAAAATAGGCCCACCAACCGCAGTTGTAATGCCGGTCACACCGGTTATGCCTGCACCGTTGAGACCGCAGCCCTCAAGAGCGCCCGAGCTGGCAACAAACGTCACACCCGGGGCAGCCAGCAGCAGGTTGAAGTCTGCCGCTGCCGCGTCGCCTTCGCCAATGGTGCCATTGGCAGTGTCATCATCCGTGCGGCTGCAAAGTCTGCCGCCACTGCCTAGCAGTACACCGAAAATGACGGTCAGCGGGGTGACTTATTCGGACCACGCCGCGTGGCGCATGTTGGTTGTTGATGGCCAAGTGGTCCGCGAAGGTGATGTGACAGCCCAAGGCTTGAGGCTCGACACCATTGGTCCCAAGTCAGCTATCGTGAGCTACGAAGGAGCGCAATACAGGCTTCGTTATTGAGCAGGTGGGGCCTACCCGCTGACTCGCTAGGCGCAAAGCTCAGTTGCGGACACTCATTTGGCCGCGTATTTCGCCGCCCGGATTTGCCTTGGTGTGCACATTAGCGTACCAGCGGCCTGCCAGCAAGTCGGCAGCTTGTGCCGGCGTCAGTGTGGCGTTGCCCTCTGAGCCGTTGTCGGCGCTGGCCCATGCCAGCGCCACGCCCGCGTTGGCGCTGACCAGCGCGGGGCCGTGGAAGTGCCCCATGGTTGCCGGACCCGTCAAACCGTTGTGCGCCAGCTTCCAGCTCAGCATATTGGTGTCTGTGTTGAGCACGGCATCTACCGTGCCACTGCCCGTGCTGGCATTGACCGGAATTTCATTGGACGCGCGCAGCGTACTCGAGAGTGTCACCCTATTTGTAGGCGCATTCATACGGGTACAGCCTGCCAAGGCGGCAGCGACGAGGCTCAGGCCGACAACAGCAAAGCGGGTAAAGCGGCGACGTGTGGTCATGAGTTGTCCTCAAACAAAACTCAATTGTGCTTGCCGGCGCGACGCACCGTGCGTAGGACAAACCCGAAAGCTTGGAGTCGCTCCGGCTGGCGGAGTCTTGGGGCTGGTCGGCATGATTCTGGCGAGGTGGCGAGGTGGCGGTGCGGGTCAAAGTGGACTACAAGGGGCTTTTCTGGCGGACAACGCAACTATTGGCAAGAAAAGCGGCGCAGCAGACCGCAGGGCGTTGGGCAGACTGCCTTTTAGCTCAGCGCGCCAGTTACCCGCCCTGTGGGATGAGAAAAGTATTGCTCCCGCTCGTCCTGAGCTTGTCGAAGGGTTTTTGGGTGCAGGACGGGCCTGTTCAACGCGGGCTGTGGCCTGCTGCGCGGCCGCGCCGGTTTTGGTTTGTACCGCTTTGTGCTGACGTACTTCGGTTTTCAGGCGCTGTAGTTCGGCATCCCTGTCATTGAGTTTTTGCAGCAGCTAGGCTTGGCTGGCCGCCGCCCGGGCGGGCGTTGCGCCGGTCACGCCAGACAACACAAGCGCTGCGCACAAGGGCAATCATTTAAAGATGGGGTTCATCATGGGTGTCGGTGGATCAGGCGAAGTCGGGCAAAGTCGGGCTAATCGCTTGGGTGTGGCCGCGCTTGCTTGGCAAGGCAGACTTTTTTCTAGCGAGGGCCGGAGCGCAAGGAGCCCAAAATAGGCCAGCTGCGTCGCTCTGTGGGCCGGTGGCAAAGTACAAAGCCTCGGTGTCGCCCAAGCGGGTCTCGTTGCACTTGCGTTACCAGGCAAGCCTGTGCATGCGTCGCAGCAGCTGACCTCGGTTTGCTGCTGCGTCGCCCGACGCGGGCGCTGCTTGCGCGGCTCAACGCCGTTGGCGCAATGCCTCGTACAGGCACACGCCGCTGGCAACGGACACATTAAGACTCTCAACAGCGCCCTGCATCGGAATGCTAACCAGGTCATCGCAGGTTTTGCGGGTTAACTGACGCATGCCCTCGCCTTCTGCGCCCAGTATCAGCGCCACCGGACCAGTCAAGTCAACGTCGTAGATCGTTTTTTCAGCGTCATCCGACGTGCCAATACACCAGATATTGCGCTCCTTGAGCTCTGCCAAGGTGCGGGCGAGGTTGGTGACCATAAAGTACGGCATGGTTTGAGCCGCGCCGCTGGCCACTTTAGAGACGACGGCGCTGATGCCAGCGGCATGGTCCTTCGGTGCGATCACGGCATGTGCGCCGGCGCCATCGGCTACACGCAAGCACGCACCCAGGTTGTGCGGATCGGTCACGCCGTCTAGCACCAACAGCAAGGGGTTGGCAAGGCCGGACGCTTCGAGCTGCTCAAGCAGCTCGTCGAGCGACTTCACCAGCGCCAGTGAATCGACACGCGCGACAACACCTTGGTGCGCGTGACTGCCGCACATTTTGGCCAACCGCAAGCCGTCTGACTCAATCAAGCGCACACCGGCGTCGCGCGCCCGGTCGGTGAACTGGCGCATGCGCGCGTCACGGCGTGACACCTCAAAAAACACTTCCAACACAGACTGGGGCGCCGTTTTTATACGCACGCCAACCGCATGGAAACCGAAAAGAACTTTGGGGGTGGAAGACATGGCTGTGATTATCGCCGCAGGGCAGCAGTGTCCAGCGGCGGATTCAACGACGGCTGCTATTATTTAAGTAGCATATTAGGCAATTAAAACAACGGCTTCAGCTACTTTTCACTAACATACCAGCAAAAATGGCCTGCGTGTTCTGGCTACAGCAGGCAAGGCAGACCGTCATGCATTAGAGACAACCTGCCCGGCTTCAATCGTGATCCGGCGCTGGCAACGCGCTGCAATGGCTCGGTCGTGCGTCACCAGCACCAAGGTGGTTCCCAGCGCTTCATTGAGCGCAAACATCAGCTGCATGACGGTCTCGCCGGTGGCAAAGTCCAGACTGCCGGTTGGCTCGTCAGCCAGCAGTACCGCTGGTTGCACCACGAAGGCTCTGGCCAGCGCCACCCGCTGCTGCTCGCCGCCAGACAGCACCTTTGGATAGTGCGCTAAGCGTTGGCCTAAGCCCACCCGCTTAAGCATGTCGGTAGCTTGCGCCCGTGCGTTTTTGACGCCCGACAGCTCCAGTGGCAGCATCACGTTTTCAAGCGCTGACAAATTGGCCATCAGCTGAAAACTTTGAAACACAAACCCGACCTTTTGCGCTCGCAGCGCGGCCCGGTCATCTTCAGTAAGCGCAAACAAATCTTGGCCCGCCAGCCGAACGGTGCCGTGAGTGGGCGTATCGAGCCCAGCAATGATGGACAGCAAGGTGCTTTTGCCTGACCCCGACGCGCCGACAATGGCGGCGGTTTCACGCGGCGCCAGTGAAAAGTCGATATCGCGCAAAATACCCAAAGTCCCGCTCGAGTCGGTGACCGACTTGAAAACATGTTCGACGCAAACCATTGCCGACGGCTCACACGCCGACGACCGCGCCACTTCAGCGCCACCAAAAACCACGGGTTCAAGCATGACATCTTTCGTTGATATTTTGAAATTCAGTGTGCTCAACTTTAGCAACCTCGCTTGGAGCGCACATACACCGCCTGCAAAGCCGTGGACCGCGCTGTCAGCTGGGCTGTTTGCTGCGGCAGTGGCCTGCGCTGGCCTGCCGCTACCCACCGGTGCACAAACTGCTAGCGCTGCCCCACCAAAGCCGGCCACGACTGCGACCACAGTGCTGATTGTGGGTGACTCGCTGAGCGCGGAGTACGGGCTCAAGCGCGGCACCGGTTGGGTGCCGCTGCTCGACAAAGCCCTTGGCAGCGCCAAAAAAGGCAGCACAAGCGTCAAGGTGGTTAACGCCAGCATCAGCGGTGACACCACATCTGGCGGGCGCTCCCGCCTGTCCGGCTTGCTGAAAAAGCACCAACCTGCGGTGGTAGTCATTGAGCTGGGCGGCAATGATGCGCTGCGCGGCCTGCCCTTAGAGATGACCGAGCGCAACCTGCTAGCCATGGTGCAGAACTCAAAAAAGGTCGGTGCCAAGGTGTTGGTGCTGGGCATGCAGGTGCCGCCTAACTACGGCGCAGCCTACGGGGCAACGTTCTCCAGTTTGTTCACCAAAGTGGCCAAAGCTGAAAAAGTGGCACTGGTGCCGTTCTTCCTCAAAGGCATTGCCGACGCTGAGGACAGCACCGCGCAGTTTCAGGCGGACCGAATTCACCCCAATGAACAGGCTCAAGCCAAAATGCTGGCCAACGTGCAGCCCGAACTGATGAAGTTGCTGCCGTGAGCCTTGAAAAAATCTCTGCCGAGCAAGCGCTTGGCATGCTAGGGCGTTTTTCCGATGTAATTGATGCCCGCTCCGAGAGCGAATACGCACAAGATCACCTACCGGGCGCGATTAACTGGCCCAGTTTGCATGATGACGAGCGCCAACTTGTTGGCGCCCAGTACAAGCAAATCAACGCATTTGAGGCTAAAAAGCAAGGCGCTGTGATGGTCGCCCGCAACGTCGCCACGCACATCGAACGCGATGTCATGGGCAAGCCTCGCGACTGGCAACCGCTGGTGTACTGCTGGCGCGGCGGCAAACGCAGCGGCTCGTTAGCCTTGGTTTTGGAGCAAATCGGCTTCAAAGTCACACTGGTGGACGGCGGCTACAAAGCTTTTCGCGCGGCGATGGTGGCCCAGCTGCCGCGGCTGGCCGCGCAATTTAACTACCGGGTCATTTGCGGCACCACCGGTTCGGGTAAAACCCGCTTGCTGCAAGCGCTGGCCGTGCAAGGCGCGCAGGTACTGGACTTGGAGGCGCTGGCCTGCCACCGAAGCTCGGTTTTGGGCCTGATTCCTGGCGTGCCCCAGCCAAGCCAAAAAGCGTTTGACCGGCTTATTTGGACCTCGCTTAAAGCATTTGATCCGGCCCGGCCGGTGTACATCGAAAGCGAAAGCAAAAAAGTTGGCAATGTCGCGGTGCCCGAGGGTCTGATTGCCGCCATGCGCGCTAGCCGCTGTCTGCAGCTCGACCTGCCAGAAGACCAGCGGGTGGCCTTGCTGATGGAGGACTATGACTTTTTTGTGCGTGATGCCGATTTTTTTTGCGACCGTCTAGGCGCATTAACTGAGGCACGCGGCAAAAGCACGGTTGCCAGCTGGCAACAGCGCGCCCGCCGCGGTGAGCCCGGAGACGTTGCCGGTGTGGTGCGTGAGCTGCTGCTGGCACACTACGACCCGGTCTATTTGCAGTCGATGCAGCGCAATTTTGTGCACTATGCGGCCGCCGCGCGCCTGCAACCGCTTGACCACTCAATTAATGCCATGGCAGCGCTGGCCAAGCAGATGCTGCTCAGCGAGGTGCAGTAGGGCAAACCCTTAACTCCAGGTGTCATCAGTTCATTGAGGCGCGCACTAAAGCGGCCCACCATAAAAAAATCCGGTCAGGCCGACTAAGCCTTACCGGATTTATAGTTTTTTGCCGGCACCCGGATGCGCTACTTATTTAGTAGCAGCTTAGGCAATAAAAACGACGGCTTAAGCCACTTTGGGTACACAAAACGCTTGGTAAACGTCAAATATCAAACGGCTGCTGGCGCGTCAGCGGCTGGGGTCTCGGCACTGGGCTCCTGACTTTCTGGGCCGTCTTCGCTGTCGTCGTCCGGCTTACCTTCTGCCTTGCGCTTGAGCTTGTCTTCTTTCTTGCGTTTTTTGGCAAGCTCTTTCTGGCGCTTTTCGTACGAGTAATTGGGAGTTGCCACGGCGTGCGCTTTCTAGATAAATTAAGCCTGACTGTAATGCATTGCAAAAGCCGGCGGTCACAGTCGCTGCAGCGCTTGGCTAAGGTCAGCTTGCAGGTCAGCTACAGCTTCTAGCCCAATAGAAAACCGCACCAATCCGCCCCGGGGGTGCCAAGTTGGGCCGCGCATCTGGTGCATGTCGTATGTCACGCACAAACTCATCGGGCCCGCCCAGCTGTAGCCCAGTTTGAACAGGCTCAAGCGGTCGCAAAACGCATCAATTCGCGCTTGCGCTACTTGGGGCTTAAACACAGCGCTGAACAAACAGGCAGCGCCTGTGCAGTCCCGCAGCCAATGGGCATGGCCTGGTGAGTCGGCCAACGCGGGGTGCAGTACTGCCGCTATCGGCGCCTGAGCCTGCATCCACTGCGCTAAAGCGCGGGTGCTGGCGTCTTGCGCGTGGTAGCGCAGGGCTATGCTGGGCAAGCCTCGCAGGACTGCCTCAGCATCATTGCCGGCCACGCCAACTCCCAGGCGCATGTGGCACAGATGCACCAGGCGGTGAAGCGCCTCACTATTAGTCACCACCGAGCCCATCAGTACGTCGCCGCCGCCGCTTGGGTACTTGGTCAACGCCTGCACTGACACATCTGCCCCCAGCGCAAACGCATTGAACGCCAGGCCTGCGCCCCAGGTATTGTCCAGCGCGCAGACTGCGCCGCTACAGGCTTTGACCCGCTCCACCAGCGCGGGCAGGTCAGGAAACTCCATTGTCACTGACCCCGCAGCTTCCAGCCATACCAGCCGGGTTCTGGCGTTCAATCGCCCGGTAAAGTCATCGAGGTCCATCGGGTCGTACACCTGGTGCGTGATACCCCAGGCCGCCAACTCACCGTCGGCCAGCGTTTTCAGCGGGCCGTAAGCGTTGCTCGGAATCAGTACCTCGTCGCCGGTTTTGAGCAGGGCCAAGCAGACCAATGCCAGCGCTGCCAGCCCACTGGGCGCTAGCGTACAAAAGGCACCGCCCTCCAGCGTTGCGATACGCGCTTGCAGCGTAAAGGTCGTCGGCGTACCGTGCAGCCCGTAGGTGTAGCCAGTTTTATGCAACCAGTCGCGCTGGCGCAGCGTGGCAACCGTCGGGAAAATCACAGTGGAGGCGCGATGCACAGCCGGGGCTACCCCGTGAAAGCCAGCGGGCGGCTGGTAGGGGTGATGAATTAGCGCAGTAGCAATTGCCGCCACTGGGGATACGTCGGTTGTCTTAGCGTTGGTCATCGCAACATATTAACGGCTGTACAACACCGCCCCGCCTGCTCAATAATGCAAGCATGGTTTACTTCGCTGCGCTTACCCGCACGCCGCTTTATGACATGTGACGACTTGATCCTTAGCCGCGCCACATGGCGCTGGCCGCCCAAGTTGCTCGCGCTGGCACTTACGGCATTGGGTTTGAACTGCTACGCTGCGCCGCAGGACTTTGTGATCGACTCAGCGCATTCTTTTGCGACGTTTGAGGTCAGCCATTTAGGAATCTCAACCCAACGCGGCCGGGTTGGCAACGTTATGGGCACCGCCATGCTCGACGAGGTGCTGGGCACTGGCAACATCAAGTTGACGCTGGACGCGCGCTCCCTGAGTACCGGCAATGAGTTCATGGAAAAGCTGCTGCGTTCAGACAGCTGGTTTAACACCGAGCAGTTTCCAGTGGTGGTTTTCACCGCTTCAAGTTTCAGTTTTATCGAACAAAAGCCAGTGCGCATTGACGGCCAACTGACATTGCGCGGCGTTACCCAGCCCGTGAGTCTTGACGTGGTGAGCTATGCCTGCACACGCAAACCCTTCGGCGCGCGGCTAACCTGCGGCATGGACGCCAACACAGTCATTAAACGCGCTGACTTCGGGATGGACAGCTATGCGGCCTTCGTGGGCAATGAGGTCAAGCTGCTGATCCAAGCTGAAGCGGTACGCCAAGAAACTCCAACGGTTAAGTCTGAGCCGTAAAGCGCTGAGCAGGCGCAGCGTTTTGTCGCTTGGGCTGGCTCGCTCAGACTTTCCACTTGGCCATCAGCTGCTGCGGCGACATTGCGTCATAGCCCTCAAACGGCTGGTGAATCCACGGGTTGGTGGGCAAATCTTCGACCGAGTAGTCAGCCCGAAAGGTGGAAACGCCCTTGGTCCAAATCACTGCACTGCGCAACTCGGTGATAGCTGGGTAGTTCGAGCGCAACTGGCTGAGCACCATGGTCAATGTGTGGCCGGTATCAGCAAGGTCGTCGACCAGTAATACTTTGCCCGCAATTTCACCTTTGGGCGTGGTGATGAAGTGAGCAATATTAAGGTGGCCTTGAGCCGTGCCAGCATCAGCCCGGTAAGAGCTGGTCGACATGATGGCTAGCGGCTTGTCAAACACCCGCGACAAAATATCTCCCGGGCGCATGCCCCCTCGGGCTAGGCACAAAATAGTGTCGAATTGCCAGCCGGACTGGTGAACTTTGATGGCCAGCTTTTCAACCAGGTTGTGGTACTCGTCGTAGCTGACGTACAAATGTGTTCCATCTTCGGTCAGCATAACAGTGCTCCTGAAAAAATAGCATTGCAGGCAATAAAAACAAGGGCAAGAGACATATATTACTTAAAAATGACAAAAATCAGCATCAAACCCAACGGCTTAGGCAGCGTAAGGATTTTTCAGCAAAATAGTGTGGTCGCGGTCGGGGCTGGTCGAGATCATGTGGATCGGCACGCCAGTTACTTCTTCAATGCGGCTGAGGTAGCGTTGTGCGGCTACGGGTAGCTTGTCATAATCGATGACACCCACCGTGCTTTGGCTCCAGCCAGGCAAGCTTTCATACACCGGCTTGCAGCGGGCGATGTCTTCGGCGCCCATCGGCAAAATGTCAGTCATCTCGCCATCGAGCTCGTAGCCGGTACACAACTTGAGCTCCTCAATGCCGTCGAGTACGTCGAGCTTCGT
>JAYULP010000329.1:0-3648 GCA_043763445.1 Polaromonas sp. | reverse complement strand
CCATTTCGGCGATTTTTTGCCCCCGCTTGACGCTCTGGTCTTCTTTAACCAACAGGGCTTGGTTGTGCGCGTAAGCCGTTAAAAACGTGTTGTTGTGTTTGAGGATAATAAGGTTGCCATAGCCACGCAGGCCCGCACCGGCGTAGACCACACGGCCATCAGCAGACGCGACAACAGCGTCGCCCGCTTTTCCGCCAATGTCCAAGCCTTTGTTTTTGGCCTCATCAAAACCGCCAACCAACGGGCCTTGCGCTGGCCATATCCAGCCAACGTCCTCTTCGGTGCCGGCAGCCGGCGCGGGCGGCGTGGTGGCAAGGGCATTGCTTGCCGCTCTTGCGCTGCTGGCTGCGCCAGCTGGCGCTGCCGCGACGGCTGCGGCGGCAACAGAACGCGTTGGCCCCGTTGGCGACTCACTGACCGGAGGCGCGACTCGGAGCACTTGGCCTATTTCGATCAGATTGGGATTGTCCAGACTGTTCCAGCGCTGGATGTCGCGGAAGTTCTGGCCGCTTTCAAGCCCTATGCGGATCAGCGTGTCGCCCGGCCTGACGCTGTAGTAGCCTGGCTTGCCTGCATTTTCGGCACCGGCCAGCGGCTTAACTGCCTCGGCGCCCGCGCCTGGCCGGCTCATGCCCAGACCCCGGTCTTCTACTGGCGCATGGGTCAGCGACGCTGAGCCGCAACCAGCTGTCAGCAACGCGGTTGCGGTCAGGGCCGCCCACCACAGTTGCCGCCCGACAAGCCCTGTTCGCTGGTGCGGCACCAGGCGTTTAAGTAAGGTCATGCAGTCTTTCGTCATCTTAATTTTGAGCGGTGTCACCGCGGTTTTTGGGGCGCTTTAGCTGGCCGCGGCACTGCGCGCTAGCGGGGCGTCTGGTGGTCAGCGTGCGCCCATCCGCGCTTTTTACAGCCCTTAGCTGACAAAAACCTAGCTGGCGCTAGAGACCCGTACCCGATTTTAGCGGCACGAAGGACACCGGCTCCAACACCACACGCGTCGTTCCACGCGATGTTTTGTCTACCACCACCAGCGCCTGGCTACCCGCGCTGGTGTGCACTGGCGCAACAAGCCTGCCGCCAACTGCCAGCTGGTCGATCCAGGCGGGCGGAATGTCAGCGCCGCTGGCAGCGGCAATGATGGCGGCATACGGCGCGCCCTTGGCATAGCCGGGCATACCGTCACCAAACAGCAGGTGAACATTGGGCAGGCGTAAAAACCGCAGCTTGTCGATGGCCTTGTTATGCAGGCCACGCAAGCGCTCCATGCTGTAGACCTCACAAGCCAGTTGGCTAAGCAGCGCCGCTTGGTAGCCGCAACCCGTGCCAATTTCCAGCACCCGGCCCAGCTTGTCTGGCGCGCTGTTGCACAACAGCTCCAGCATACGGGCCACAACATTTGGCTTGGAAATCGTCTGACCGAGCCCAATTGGCAAGCTGGTGTCGACATAGCCTTGGCTGGCCAAAGCGGAGTCAACAAACCGATGGCGCTGAACGCTGCCCATGGCCGCCAGCACACGCGGGTTGCTCACCCCTTGAGCGGCCAGGTGCGCCACCATTTGCTGGCGCGCAGCATCAAAACCAGTGCCGGCATGCACCGCAGCCAGGGGAAAAATCGTGATTTTTGGGTCATTCAGGCCATTGGCCCGCGCTTTTATTACCGGAGATGCTACTATTTTAGTAGCGCTGTGCTGCGTCACCGGTGCCGCATTGACCGGCGGCAAGCGGGCCGGAAACGCCGGGCGTGCCGGCTGCCCAACTGTCCCACTACGCACTTGGGGCGCGCGGGTCTCGGTTGCAACGCCGCTGCCAGCTTGCCCTGGCTTGACAAGCAATTGAGCCGGCGTGGCGGGCGGCTTCATCCCATCGACGGAGTAGCCTGCGCCCATGTCTGAGCCCAATAGGGCAAACGCTCGTGGTCGGTCAAGTCAATTTGCAACGGTGTCACTGAAATAAATTTTTGCGTTGCTGCGTAAAAATCAGTGCCTTCACCGGCTTCTTTGGCTGGACCTGCCCCGCCAATCCAGTACATCGTCTCGCCGCGCGGACTGGTCTGGGTGATGACGCGCTCGGCCGCGTGACGGCGCCCCAAGCGCACCACCTTGACACCCGCAATTTGCGCCTCGGGCAGGTTGGGAATGTTTACATTGAGCAGCCACGGCGACGTTTGCGGCTGTGCGCCTTGGGCCAGTAACTCAAGTGAGGGCATGAGCTGCTGCACCATGGCGCGAGCTCGCTTGGCCGCCACATCAATATGACCCCAGCCTTTTTCGGTTTGTGAAAACGCAATCGCCGGGATGCCGAATAAATACGCCTCCATCGCCGCGCCCACGGTGCCAGAGTAGATGGTGTCGTCACCCATATTGGCGCCGTTGTTGATACCAGAAACCACCAAGTCGGGCCGGTAGCCGAGCAGCCCAGTCAGCGCAATGTGCATGCAGTCCGCTGGCGTGCCGTTGATGTAGCGAAACCCATTGGCCGCTTGCTGCACATACATCGGCGAGTGCAGCGTCAGGGCGTTGGACTTGGCGCTGTTGTTGACCTCGGGCGCCACAACTTCGACCTCAGCAATGTCCTTGAGCGCCTCATAGAGCGCCACAATGCCGGTGGCTTGATAACCGTCGTCGTTACAAATTAAAATTTTCATGTCGTGATTTTAAGGCGCGCACTGTGACCTGCGTGACATGCTCTTGCCCGGCGGGCAGTCATGATGCAGTGACAACAAAATTATGGAGCTGCCATGCAAGCCTGGCTTTGTGAAAACCCTGTGGGCGTCGATGCCCTGACCTGGACGAGCCTGCCCACCCCCCAGCCTGGCCCCGGGCAGGTGCTGATTGCCATTAAGGCGGCTAGCCTGAACTTTCCTGACCTGCTGATCGTACAAAACAAATACCAGATGAAGCCGCCGCTTCCGTTTGTGCCCGGCGCTGAGTATGCGGGGGTTATTGAGGCGGTCGGCGCTGGGCTTACGCACCTCAGCGTTGGGCAAAGCGTCGCCTGCCTGTCTGGCACAGGGGGGTTTGGTACCCACGCCCTAGCGCCAGCCGCCGCGTGCATGCCGCTGCCCGAAGGCTTTGCTTATGTGGATGCTGCGGCCTTCGTCATGACTTATGCCACCTCATGGCACGCCCTGATGGACCGTGGCCAGCTCAAGGCTGGGGAAACCGTGCTGGTTTTGGGCGCTGCGGGCGGTGTGGGCACCGCTGCCATTCAAGTTGCCAAGGCGGCCGGCGCGCGCGTCATTGCAGCGGCCTCAACCGACGCAAAATGTGCGCTGTGCACCTCACTGGGAGCCGACGCAGTTATCAACTACAGCCAGCCGAACGCGCAGCAGCTGCGCGAAGAACTCAAACGCCTGACCAACCAAAAAGGCCCCGACGTCATTTATGACCCGGTAGGCGGCGACTTCGCTGAGCCTGCGTTGCGCTCCATCGCGTGGCGTGGCCGCTATCTGGTGGTGGGTTTTGCTGCCGGCCCAATTCCCGCCCTGCCCTTTAATTTAGCTTTGCTCAAAGGCGCGTCCATCGTGGGCGTGTTTTGGGGCGACTTCGCCCAACGCGAACCCAGAGCCAACGCCAGCATGATGGCCGAATTGGCTCGCCTGTACGCCCAAGGCCAGATCAAACCCGTTATTGACCAAACCATGCCCAT
>JAYULP010000328.1:0-3652 GCA_043763445.1 Polaromonas sp. | reverse complement strand
TTGCAGAAAAACGTATGAAACTCAAATTCAAAAAGCAACACTGACCGTGATGGCCGGGATTGACATTCAGGGACATGTCTGTCGGACGGTACCCCTTCCTTCGGTAAGATGTAACTAAGGAATGGCGGGGAAAAGCATGAAATTGATCGACAACATCAACCAGCTACTGGGCGACGACTTAAAAGCCGCCATTCAGCCCGGTTCCCGGTTGAAAATTGCCGCGTCATGCTTGTCTATCTACGCTTACGAGGCCTTGAAGCGCGAGCTGGAATCGGTGGAGTCGTTCGCATTCATCTTCACGTCTCCGTCGTTCATGCCCGACGAGGTGACGGATGTTGCTAAGAAAGAGCGGCGCGAGTTCCATATTCCCAAAGCCGACACCGAGCGTAGCTTTTACGGAACTGAATTCGAAGTACAGCTCAAAAATAAGCTGACCCAGCGTGCCATCGCCCGTGAATGCGCCGACTGGATGCGGCGCAAGGCCAAGTTTCGGTCCAACAGTAGTGGCGCACCCATGCAGCAGTTTGCAGCGGTGCAGGCCGCTACACCGGCAGATGCGTCCGACGCCGTTTACATGCCATTGCACGGTTTCACCGCCGTTGACTTGGGCTACCAGCCGGGCAATGCGGTCTCCAACATCGTCAACAAATTTGACGAGCCCACGCACACCGGCGTTTTTCTGAGCCTGTTTAATCAGATTTGGTTAGATGCGGACAAGCTGACCGACGTTACCGATCTGGTGTGCGAGCACATCGCGTCGGTGTACCAAGAAAATTCGCCCGAGCGCATTTACTTCCTGATGCTCTACAACATCTTCAATGAGTTCCTTGAAGACCTCAACGAAGACGTGTTGCCCAACGACCGCACTGGCTACTTGGACACCTTGGTGTGGCAAAAGCTGTTCAACTTCCAGCGCGATGCCGCCACCGGCATCATCAACAAGCTGGAAACCTACAACGGCTGCATCTTGGCCGACAGCGTGGGCCTGGGCAAGACATTCACGGCGCTGGCCGTGATCAAGTATTACGAGTTGCGCAACCGCTCGGTGCTGGTGCTGTGTCCCAAGAAGCTAGCCGACAACTGGCTCACCTACAACCGCAACCTCAAAACCAACATCTTCGCCAAGGATCGGTTCAACTACGAAGTGTTGTGCCATACCGACTTGCAGCGTACCAGCGGCGAGTCATTTGGCACACCGCTCAACCGGGTGAACTGGGGAAACTATGACCTGGTGGTCATCGACGAGTCCCACAACTTTCGCAACAACGATGTCTTCAAGGACAAGGAAACGCGCTACCAGAAGTTGATGAATTCGGTCATCAAGCAGGGCGTCAAAACCAAGGTGCTGATGTTGTCCGCCACGCCGGTCAACAACCGGTTCAACGATCTGCGCAACCAGCTGGCCCTGGCCTACGAAGGCAACGCCGGGTTGCTGGGTGACAAGCTGCGCACCGAGAAGGACATTGACGAGATATTCCGCCGCGCGCAAACCGCTTTCAACACCTGGACCAAGTTGCCGCCGGAAGAGCGCACCGCCAGTGCCATCTTGGCGGCGCTGGACTTTGACTTTTTCGAGCTGCTGGACAGCGTCACCATTGCCCGGTCGCGCAAGCACATCGAGACCTTCTACGACACCAAAGACATTGGCAACTTCCCCGAACGCCTCAAACCCCTGTCGTTCCACTGCCCGCTGACCGGGCGCACGGACGTTATTGGCTTCAACGACATCTTCAACCAGCTCTCGCTGTTGAAGCTGGCGGTGTACGCCCCCGTGGGCTACATCTTGCCCAGCCGCGTCAAGAAGTACGAGGATATGTACGACACCGAGGTGGCCTGCGGTGGTGGCAAGTTAAAACAGGCCGACCGCGAAAAAAGCTTGCAGGCGCTGATGACCGTCAACCTGCTCAAACGGCTGGAAAGCTCGGTGGCATCGTTCCGCCTGACGTTGCAGAGCCTGCAACGCAACCACCAGCAGGCGCTGGCCAAGATTACGGCTTTCAAAAAGTCAGGCAAAGCCGCCAAGCTCACCGACCAAACGCCGGACTTTGAAGACGCCGATTTTGATGACGACCTGTTGCCCGGCCTGGATGATGACGATGACAGGGACGATGGCAATGGCAATGGCAATGGCAATGATGGCAATGATGGCAATGGTGGCAATGGTGACAGTGGTGACAGTGGTGACAGTGACAACACCACAGGCGGCAAGGTGCAAATCGACCTTGGCGATATGGACTTGCCATCGTGGGAGCATGACCTGGGCGCTGACTTGGCCGTCATTGACGGGCTATTGGCGGAAATGGCCAAAATCACCCCGGCGGACGATGCCAAGCTACAACACCTCAAAGCGCAGATTGAGCACAAGCTGGCCAACCCGTTCAACCCCGGCAACCGCAAGCTGCTGATATTCACCGCGTTCGCGGACACAGCCAACTACCTGTACGACAACTTGGCTTCCGGCCTCTTGCAGAAGCATGGCATCCACACCGGCAAAGTCACCGGCTCGACCGAGCCCAAAACCACGCTCAGGCTGGCCGCGAATCCGCGCCAGGGGGTGGATTTTCAGACCATGCTCACGCTGTTTGCGCCGCGCGCCAAAGAAAAAGCGCTGACCATGCCGCATGAGCCGGGCGAAATCGACGTGCTGATCGGCACCGACTGCATATCCGAAGGCCAGAACTTGCAGGACTGCGACACCGTTATTAACTATGACATCCACTGGAACCCGGTGCGCATCATTCAGCGCTTTGGCCGGGTGGACCGTATTGGTTCTCCCAATGCGCGCATCCAGTTGGTCAACTACTGGCCCGACATCAGCCTGGACGAGTACATCCGCCTGAAAGAGCGGGTGGAAAGCCGCATGATGATTGCCGACGTCACCGCCACAGGCGATGACAACGTGCTGTCCGCCCAGTCCAATGACGTGGCCTACCGCAAAGAGCAATTGCGCCGCTTGCAGGAGGAAGTCATTGAGATGGAAGACCTCAAAACCGGGGTGTCCATTACCGACCTGGGCCTGAACGACTTCCGCATGGACTTGCTGAATTACGTCAAAGCCCATGGCGACCTGGCTAGAGCGCCCAATGGCTTGCATGCCGTGGTGCCCGCCAGTTCAGAAAAGGGCTTGCAGCCCGGCGTGATTTTTACGTTGCGCAACCGTTTATTGACCGGTGCGGCAGGTGCCGTCGTGCAGCAAAGAAACCGGCTGCACCCGTATTACTTGGTCTATATCGGCATGGACGGCAGCATCATTGCCGACCACATGGAGGTCAAAGCCTTGCTGGACCTGGCCCGCAATGCCTGCAAAGGCCGCAGTGAGCCGGTTCCCGCCGCGTTCGAGCCCTTCAACAAGGCCACCGATGATGGCCGCAACATGAAGGCGTACTCCACATTGCTGGACCAGGCCATCCACTCCATGATTGAGCGCCAGCAAGAGCAGGATGTGGACAGCCTGTTTTCCCCCGGAAAAACCAGCGCATTAGTGCATGAAGTGGCTGGTCTGGAAGACTTTGAGCTGATCAGCTTTTTGGTCATTCAAGCGGTGGACGATGTTTTATGTTGACACCCCGGAAAATGATATATACCATGTTATACACCGCCACAGAAGGGTCCACACAATGCAACAAACCGCAAAAGTATTCGCAACCGGCCG
>JAYULP010000327.1:0-1432 GCA_043763445.1 Polaromonas sp. | reverse complement strand
TATGTTGACACCCCGGAAAATGATATATACCATGTTATACACCGCCACAGAAGGGTCCACACAATGCAACAAACCGCAAAAGTATTCGCAACCGGCCGCAGCCAAGCGGTCCGGTTGCCGCTGGAGTTTCGCTTTGACGTGTCGGAAGTTTTCATTCGTCATGATCCCGTGACAGGGGATGTCGTGCTTTCCCGCAAGCCGGTGGACTGGCAGGGCCTGCTGGATGTCGTCGCACAAAACAAGGGCGAAGACCTCCTGATCGAGCGTCGCGCTGCGACAGCGCCCCACGCGCGCCGCGACCCCTTCGAGAGCTGGAAGGAATGACGCAGCGGTACATGCTGGATACCAACGTGGTCAGCCACATCATGCAGGGGCGCGACGCTACATTGTTGGCGCGCTTGACCCAGGTGCCCGTGGGCCAGGTGGTGATCTCCAGCGTGACACTGGCAGAACTCGAATACGGCTTGCACCGCAAAGGGCAACCCGAGCGCTTGAAAAACGCCATGACCCAGGTTCTCCTGCGGATGGATGTGCTGCCCTGGGATGAAGCCGTAGCGCGGTGCTATGGCGCGTTTTGTACCGCCCTCGAAGCCCGGGGCATCAACCTCAGCGACCTCGACATGATGATTGCCGCCCATGCTGTCGCGGTGGATGCAACCCTGGTCAGCCGCGACAAGGCATTTGCACAAGTGCCCGAGCCCTTGAAGCTAGAGATTTGGTAAGCAACCCGCCCCGCGCCCTGTTCATCTGGCCGCCCCAAACGGCCGTGGCGCGGCCCATTGCCAAAGCCAAAATCTACGCCCACGCCAAGCCCGGCTTTGCATTGCGCACGCTGTTTGTAGAGCAGGTCGAAAGCATCACCTGGGCTTACAAGTTGTCGCCGGAAACCATCAATCTGCCTGCAAAACCGGGTGTCCCGGAGATTGAGGTGTTTGAGGTGACGCTGAAGCTGCCAGAGCTCAATCATTCGGTACTGCGCTGCATCGACAAGGCCATACCGCGCCCCATCCTGTTCAACCTGAAGTTTGAGGGGCGCACCCAGCCCGTTGCAGCCTACAAGCGGCCCAGCGATGCTGCCCACCACCAAAGGGGTCAAGTCGTCAGCCAATGGGTGGTGGGGCACTACCACGCCGCTCCGTGGCAAAGCGATGATGTTGCCCGGCCTGCATTGCCTATGGCTCTGGATTTACTGGGCTTGTACGAGCAGCTTTTGCGTCAGCACTTCGCGGTGCCTGCCCGTCTTGGCGAATCCCTGCGCGACCAATTGGATCGACTTTCTACCCTGACGGCCAAGCAAGTGGCAGCAGCCAAGCTGGAAACCCGCCTGGCACAAGAAAAGCAGTTCAACCGCAAGGTCACAATCAATGCCGAGTTGCGCACACTTCGCACCGAGCTGGATTCCCTGGCCTCATGAATACAGCCAACCCTGCAA
>JAYULP010000326.1:0-9243 GCA_043763445.1 Polaromonas sp. | reverse complement strand
ACCAGCGATACGCCGATTCCCACCGCGGTCTGCACCGCCAGAACCCACAGCACTGACACCGACTTGATCTGGCGCCTTATCTGCCCAGCTTGCTGTGGTGTCAAGGGCTTGAAATCGTCGGCCTGCGCCTGTGAATCTTCAAAACCGTTTTGCCGGTCCACAGCATTTACCAGAACTAACCGACCCGCACGCCGGGCAGCATTTGCTGCCAAGCGCCCAGAGGCCTTGCCCAGCTGAGCGGTGTGGTTTGAAGTCGACATGGTGACAATTTGGCATTAGTGGTGCATTACTAGTGCACTACAGGCTTTGCTGCACCCACCTGACTAGCGGCGTTTAGCAAAGCCTATGATTATACGTAGAAACCCGTCTCATTAAAAAAAACTCAGCGCTGGCTCTTAAATTTTTGCGGTAATCAGGCCGCAAACGCTGCGCCCTGAAATGATCGCCGTCAAGGCGATACAGTTCAAGCATTACTTTTTTGTGCTAATAAGCCTGCCGCTAGGCCTTCGCCGCGTAGTGCTCCATAGCACCACGCAACGCCGCACTGTTTTCTCGCCCACAGCCCGCGCTTTGGCTTGCAAGCGCTCACACTCTACTACGCCGCAATGACGCCACCCAACACAACTCCCGCCGCCGCAATGCCTGATAACGCTGGGCAACAGCCCTCGCTCATTGAGTACCCGTCCCAATTCCCGATCAAGGTCATGGGCTTGAAGGTCGATGGGCTGGTGGCGGCCATCACGCACATCGCATGCCAGTTTGACCCAGCATTTGACGCCGGCACCATTGAGTTGCGCGAAAGCAGCGGCGGCAAGTACTTAGGCGTGACCGTCACAGTCAACGCTACGTCGCGCGAGCAGCTCGATGAGCTTTACCGTACGCTGAGCACCCATCCGATGGTCAAGGTGGTGCTTTAAGTTTTTTTTCAAGCTGCAACACATGACACTGCAACTGCATTTGCTCGGCCGGGTTAACTACGCCTGCACCTACGCCGCCATGCAAGCTTTCAACGCTTTGCGGCAGCCGCACCCTGCCCAAAATACCTTAATTTCAAGCCAAAATAATGTTTTGCCCGCGTTTTCAATGCCTGATCAGCTATGGATTTGCGAGCATGAACCGGTCTACACCCAAGGGCTAGCGGGTAAGGCTGAGCACATCGTTAACGCCGGCAGCATTCCCGTCATTCAAACCGACCGGGGAGGCCAGGTGACTTACCACGGGCCGGGCCAGGTGGTGGCCTACCCGCTGATGGATTTGCGGCGGGCGGGGTATTTCGTCAAGGAGTATGTCTTTCGCATTGAGCAGGCGGTGCTCAAAACGCTGGCGCACTTTGGCGTAACGGGCCACCGCGTGCCCGGCGCGCCTGGCATTTATCTGCGTTTGGACGACCCATTCAGTCATGCCGTGCTGAGCGGCCCGGCCCATCCGTTGGCACCGTTTGAAGGCTTGGGGAAAATCGCGGCGCTGGGCATAAAAGTCAGTCGCCACTGCGCCTACCACGGGGTGGCGCTGAATGTAGCGATGGATTTGGAGCCGTTTTCGCGTATCAACCCCTGCGGCTATGCGGGTTTGCAGACGGTAGACTTTTCTACAATTGGGGTCATGGTCAGCTGGCAGGACGCAGCTGATGTGCTAGCCCACAAGCTGCGCACCTACCTGGCCCCCTGAAGGAACATTTTTATGAGCACTCACAACGTCGTCAAAGACATCCAGTCAGTTGACAATTACAACCCACTGGCCAAGCAAAAGGCGGCGGCAAAACTCTCGCGCATTCCGGTCAAAGTGGTGCAAGGTGAGCTGTTAAAAAAGCCGGACTGGATTCGCGTCAAGGCCGGCTCACCCACCACCCGGTTCTACGAGATCAAACAAATTCTGCGTGAAAACAAGCTCAACACCGTTTGCGAGGAAGCCAGCTGCCCCAACATCGGCGAGTGTTTTGGCAAAGGTACCGCTACTTTCATGATCATGGGTGACAAGTGCACCCGACGCTGCCCGTTTTGCGATGTGGGCCACGGCCGCCCCGACCCACTGGATGTGGACGAACCGATGAGCCTGGCCAAAACGATTGCGGCGCTCGGACTCAAATATGTTGTCATCACCAGCGTGGACCGTGACGATTTGCGCGACGGCGGCAGCGGCCACTTTGTTGACTGCATCCAGCGCATCCGTGAACTCTCGCCGGCCACGACCATCGAGATTTTGGTGCCGGACTTTAGGGGCCGCGATGACCGCGCACTGGAGATTTTGAAAGCCGCGCCGCCCGACGTAATGAACCACAACCTGGAAACCGCGCCGCGTTTGTACAAAGAAGCGCGCCCAGGCAGCGACTACCAGTTCAGCCTGAATCTGCTCAAAAAGTTCAAGGCACTGCATCCTAACGTGCCGACCAAAAGCGGCATTATGGTGGGGCTCGGTGAGACGGACGAAGAGGTTTTGCAAGTCATGCGCGATATGCGGGCGCACGGCATCAACATGTTGACCATCGGTCAGTACCTGGCCCCGTCGATGAGCCACTTGCCGGTGCGCCGCTATGTTCACCCCGACACCTTCAAAATGTTTGAAGCCGAGGCTCGCGCCATGGGCTTCACCCACGCCGCTATCGGCGCAATGGTGCGCAGCAGCTATCACGCTGACCAGCAAGCGCACGCGGCCGGAGTTGGCGAGCGTGTTGTCGGCCTGAACACCGCAGCCCACGCTGCAGCGTGAGCCAAACAGCGTTTGAACTCGCGCGGCAAGCGCTTGCCGCGCCCATCGCATTGGCGACGAGCGCAACGCGGCCATCTACAAGCTGGGAGCGCCGGGCAGGGTTGAAAAAGAGTACATGTTGGTGCGGCAAGCGCGCTAGGCAGCGCTCGCCGGCAGTTTATATGGCCGTCATATGCCCGTGCCAGGCCGGTGAGTGCTGGCCGCCAGCTAGCGATCGCTAAACATGACCTGGCCACACGGCTGCAGCTGCTTAGCCCGCCTGCTGTGGGCCACGTCGCTCTGCACAGCGCGCATCGGTTGCCGCAGCGGCCGACACGCTACTGGCACCGCCAAAGTCCAGAGCCGGGACTTAAACTCATGCGTTCTGACATCCAACTTGCACCCTGCGCATGAAATACCAAAAAAACCAAGTCCAGAAAGACGCCCTGCTCCTGCTGGCCAAACAAGTCATGCTGCCCGTGCGCGACATGTTGCTGTCTGACGAACACCTGGACAAGTCCAGCGAGATTTTCTACCAAGGCATGCCTAAGCTGGTGCGTATGACCATGAACCTCACCAAGTTCAAAGCCTTCTACAAAAGCAACCGAGAAAAAATTGTCAACGACATGTTTCCAGCGCCGTGAAGAGGCCAGCGGCGTGCGCACTGGTTGCGCTGCCGTCTGCATCCAGGCCGGGCGGCACTGGGATTGCGTTCGGCCTGCTGATGAGGCCTGATCAAGTGCTACTTCCCGGTTCGCACTGAGTTTGCCCAAGCCTGCTTTGCACCACCAAACAAGCCTGTCGATAAGCTCAGGGCGGATGGAACACATTTTTTTCTCACCTCACGAAGCCGGCTCAATACAAAGCGTGGTCAACAGCTCGGCCGCTGCAAGCGCTACAGGACAAAAAATCCTGAGTTTTACCGAAAAAAGCCATTTGCCCGCATAGAGGCTTCTTATAAAGCTATTTATTTAATAGCATTACGCTTTTTGCAACAGCAACGCTGGGTCATCGCTGTCAAGCACCCGTTGCGCCCAAGGCACCAGTTTGCTGGCGTCGGCGCGCAGCACTTGCTGTTTGACCGCCAGAATTTGTGATGGGTGCATCGAAAAGCTACGCAGCCCCAAGCCCAGCAGCAGCCGCGTCATGCTGGGGTCGCCTGCCATTTCGCCGCACACGCTCACGCCCTTGCCCTGCCGGTTGCACTCGGCGATGGTGTCCGCCACCAGCCGCAGCACGGCGGGGTGGCAGGGGTCATACAGGTGCGCTACTGATTCGTCGGCGCGGTCAATGGCCAGCGTGTACTGAATCAGGTCGTTGGTGCCAATGGACAAAAAGTCAAAATACTTCAAAAACAACTTGAGCGTCAAGGCGGCCGCCGGAATCTCGATCATGGCGCCGAGCTGCAATGGCCCGTAAGAAATGCCCAGATTGTCGAGCTGGGCGCGTGCCCGGTCTAGCAGCGACAGCGTCTGGCGAATCTCGCTAGCGTGCGCCAGCATCGGAATCAACAAGTTGATGTGCCCGTGCGCTGCGGCCCGCAAAATGGCGCGTAACTGCGTCAAAAACATTGGCGGGTCGGCCAAGCTCCAGCGGATGGCGCGCAACCCCAGCGCCGGATTCAGGTGGGTGTCCTGTGCTTTTTCCATGCGGTCCAGCGGCTTGTCTGCACCAATGTCCACCGTGCGAATCGTCACCGGCAAGCCCTGCATGCCGGTGACAGCGTCAACATAGGCCTGGTATTGCTCGTCTTCGCCGGGCAACTGGTCGTGACCCTTGGCTTGACGGCCCATGAACAAAAATTCGCTGCGAAACAAGCCTACCCCCACCGCGCCGACCTTGACTGCGCCCAGCGCGTCAGCTGGCATTTCGATGTTGGCCAGCAGTGACACGCGCTGAGCGTCAATGGTCAGCGCTGGGGTGTGAATTAGCCGGTTCAGGCGCTCCCGCTCCAGCTCGCCTTGGCGCTGTTTGAAGCCATATTCCGCCAAAATAATCGGCGAAGGGTCAACGATCAACACTCCCGCGTCGCCGTCAATAATGACCCAGTCGTCCTGCTCAATCAGCTGACTGGCACTGCGCGCGCCGACCACGGCCGGGATGTTCATGCTGCGCGCCACAATAGCGGTGTGCGAGGTTTTGCCGCCCACGTCAGTGGCAAAGCCAGCGAACAAGCTTTGCTTGAACTGCAGCATGTCCGCCGGAGAGATGTCGTGCGCAATCAGCACCAGTGGCACGTCGACGGTGTCGTCCAGCAGCAAACCCTGCGCCCGGTTGCGGCCCGACCCCGCTACCACCGGCGGTTGCAGGGGCGAAGCAGCGCCGCGCATCAGGCGCAAAACCCGCTCGACGATCTGCTCTAAGTCAGCCTTTCGCTCGCGCAAGTACTCGTCTTGCATGTCGTCGAACTGGCGTGCGATGATTTCGTATTGCGTGGTTAGCGCCCACTCGGCGTTGTAGTGGCGCTCGGTAATCCAGTGCTTGACGCCGCTGATCAGCATTTCGTCTTGCAGCAGCATCAAGTGCACATCGAGCAGCGCTCCCAGCTCAGGCGGTGCGTCTTTTGGCAGCTCTTTTTGCACCCGGGTGATTTCCTCCATCACCGCATTGCGCGCTACCCGCACCCGGGTTATTTCGTCGCTCACCTGGCGGGCCTCAACAAAGTAGTGGGCCACATCGGCCCGACTTGACGCAACCAACACGGCGCGGCCGATGGCAATGCCGCTCGATACCGCCAAGCCGTGGACGGAAAAAGTCAAGCGCAGACCCCAAATACGATCACGGTTGCTGCCCCGTCGGGGCGGCGGAGCCGGCTTTGCCGGGCTGCCCCGTTGAGGGCTAGCGCCGCACACAAAGTCGAAAGCCTGGGCGCCATTTACTCGCCTTCACCGAACTTGTTGTTAATTAGCATGACTAGCGCGCCCATGGCGTTTTGTTCATCCCGGCCGTCTGTTTCAACCACCACAGTGCTGCCCATCCCGGCGGCCAGCATCATCACGCCCATGATGCTTTTGGCGTTCACGCGTCGCTCACCCCGGCTCATCCAGACCTCACACGGAAAACTGCCCGCCAGCTTGGTAAGTTTGGCGGAGGCGCGGGCGTGCAGGCCCAATTTATTGCTGATGGTGATGGTGGTCTGAATCATGGGCTCGGCGAACTTGGTTTTGGGGCGCGGCGATGGCCACCTGCATAACACCTTGCGCACCGCCCACCAACGCCCGCGCTACCAAGGCTTGCAGCGGTTCATGGCGGTAAGACACCGCGCGCAACAGCATCGGCAGGTTCAGGCCGGTAATCAGTCGGGTAGTGACACCATCGACCAGCTTTTGCGCCACATTACACGGCGTAGCACCAAACAGGTCAACCATCACCAGCGCGGTGGACGTGCCCAGCTGGGCTAGCATCAGGCGAGCCTGCGCCAGCGTTTCTTCCGGCGGTGTGTTGGGCTGCACGTCCAGCGCCGCGATGCCCGGCCCATTGTCGGGAAAGACATGCAGCACACATTGCCGCAGTGCGGACGCCAGCGGTGCGTGGGCGATGATGAAAATACCGTTCATTGCACCTGATTATCGGCTGTCAAACAAGACGCTATCAGTCAAACCGGTGCTCATTTCAGCCGGACATTGGAAAAGAATATCTCTTCGGCCTCGGGCGCGGGCTGAGACGACAGCATAACCACCTGAAAGACCTGCGTGCCATGGGCAAAATACAGCGCCTGACTGCGCACGGCCGAGCCGTCGCCCCGGCGTCCCAGTGCGCTAACCCGCACTGCCGGCGGCGACAGCCGCGCGCCTGGTACGTTAAATGGCACGGCAGTTGTGTCAGCCGGTGCCTTAATGCCCGCCAGCGTCACCGCCTGCCATTGACCCAACACACCGGCCAGCGCGAAGGCCGTTGTGACATCAGCCACCGCCACCGCAAAGGTAGCCCCGCCAGCATCACAACCCAGCAAAGTCAAGGTAGTGGGCCGCCCGCCCATCGGTACCGTTTGCTGAGCTATGTCGGGCTTGCAGGGCAACAGCAGACTCAAAGCAGTCTCGTCAGGCCGCACATCGCGCCAATTAAAAGCCGGGCTGCAAGCCGCGAGCGCGCCCAAAACCACCACAGCGCCCAAAATGACCTGCGGCCCACGGAGCCAAAAAGACGGTTTAACCATGCGGCAAGCATACGATGACCCTGCCAGCGCGTCCGGTCCCTGGCGCTGCCCGCCACCCAAATAGTCCCAAGTCAATTTCTGCCCTGTAAACCGCAGTGCTCGCACCGGTACCGGGCCTAGCTGGGCCGCCAAGCTCAGCGCGGGGCAGTTAGCGGCCTACACGCGCAAAAAAGCTGGTGGACGGTTGTTGTCAATGTGCGGCGCATTTACAGCGGGTAAGTGGCGGTCATGGCTCACGGATGATGGCGTTTTGGCTTACAGCCGTCAGCCCTTTAAGCGGCGATAACTCAGTCAGTCCGGCAGTGTGCTCGGTTTCAGGAGTTCTCTTTGCAACACCATGTTCTTGCCTTTGTACTCACCGCCGCCGCCGGGCTCAGTGCCTGTGGCGATGCGTCCAGCCCGCCAAGGGACCCGGGCCGACCCAGCCAGCCCAGCGCAGCAGGCCCTGCCGGTCTGCAAGGACAACCGGGCCCACCCGGACCACCCGGTCCCCCAGGCAACCCGGGCCCGCCGGGGCCCGCCGGCGCGCCCGTATCGGCGAGCTCCGCCGGTGGCACAGTGACCAGTGGACAAGCCAGCGCTGTCACGACCACCAAGGCTGATGCCAACATTGCAAATGCCCGCTAACACCAGCGGCCAAAAAAAGCCGCTGTCGATTCGGCCGCGTAGGGCGAGAAAAATAATTTTTTCTGATGCCCCCGAGCTTGTCGAGACAGCGGTGTCTGCCGCGCAAGCGGGAACCAGCGCAGAGCGAGCGGCGCATAAGTAAAGCGCTAAATTAGCGCTGATTAAGTGTTGATTGAGTGTTGATTGAGTGTTGATTAAGCGTCGGCCAAGTGTTGGCGAAGAGTCAATAGCGAGTTAACACGGTACTAGGCCCACTCGCCAAACACCCTACCCGGTGGCCCAGTGCGCCAGCGCTACAGACGGGCAAAATATCAGGCTGAATTTTTTGCATGGCCTGCGTATTTTGGATATGTCCCGCGTTCTGGTCGGTCCGTGGTGCACCCAGACACTCGTTGACCTGGGTACAGGCGTTATCAAAATCAAGCGGCCGGGCACTGGCGACGACACCCGCACTTGGGGGCCGCTATTCGTCACAGTCGCGGCCGGGCAGCCTACCGCCGAAACCGCCTCGAAGCCGCTTAGGACTCAAGAGCTAAGCGCAACAAGCGCAGTATCACCGGCGAGATTGCATAAAGCGCGGGGCAGGCACTGATTCGCGCCCTGGTTGTGCACTGCGACATTTTTGTTACAAACACGCAAGCAGCGATGCTCGCCAACCTGGGGCCAGATACCTGGTCAGCGCCAAGGTATCTGGCCGGGCGGGCAACGCGCATCAAAGCATCGTGCCTCACCAAGTGTTTGAGGTAGCAGCGGTCCCTGACGGCGGCACTGACCACCTGATTTTGGCCGCAGGCAGTGGTGCAAAGTATGTCAAGTTTTGTGTGGTGGCCAAGCTGCCCGAACTTGGGGTGGACCCACTGTTTGCCACAAATCAAAACCGGTTAGCTTACCGCAGCCAACTGGTGCCGATCTGTGAGGCGGTGATGCTGACCCGAGGCAAAGCCGACTGGCTGGCTGCGCTGCAAGCCGCACGGTTGCCCTGCGGTGCGATTAACAACTTGGCCGAGGTGTTTGATGACCCGCAAGTCGCGGCGCGGGACAGGGCAGACCACTGGCAGCATCCGGTCAAAAACAACCTGCGTTTGGTAGCTAGCCCGATCGGGCTCAGCGCAACACCGGTGCGGCGCGAGGCTTCAGGCGGCTTGCCGCCTCCCCGGCTAGGCCAGCACACTGACGAAGTGTTGCCCACCGCGCTTCACTACAGCGATGTGCCACTCGCCAAGCTGCACCACGTCAACGGCGTTTAAGTCAATCGGCAGCTGCAGCTGATTAGTCATACGACTCCTATTTTAATAGCACTACAAGGTTTAAACATAACGGCCTCGGGCAAATTTGGTTAAAAAAAGCCTCTGGCGCGCCGTTTGTGCTTATTTCAGCGCTCCGAACACCTTGCCCAAGATAGCGCTGCCGCTGCCCATAGGATCTTGCCGGATTTTCTTTTCCTCCTCGCCAATCACCAGATACAAACCGTCGAGTGACTTGCCCGTCACATATTGTTGAATGTTAGCGTCTTCTTTTTTAACCAAACCGAAACTGGACGCCTTGGCGGCAAACTGGTTGTACTGCGTGGCTAGGCCGACTTTTTCGGTGGCCTGAGTCACCACTGGCAAAAATTTTACGCCCAGCGGTTCGCGTGTCTTATCGGCAAAAAAGCGGGTGACCGACGTTTGGCCTCCGGTCAGGATTTTTTTAGCGTCATTGACGTTCATGCTGCGCACGGCGCTAACCAGCAAGTCACGCCCCATCGGCACTGCCGCCTCTGCTGCCCGATTGAT
>JAYULP010000325.1:0-3671 GCA_043763445.1 Polaromonas sp. | reverse complement strand
ACAACACGGTGAGTACCGTGTGCTGGCGTGCTGCTTACTCCAGCTGGCCGTTGCGCCGTTTGTCTTGGACGCGGGCGTTGGGCTCACGCGCTGGCTCGCGGCTGGCGTCACGCAGTTGACGCTGGTTTTGCTGAGCCCGCAAGCGCTCGTCCGATTGCTGTTGCCGCTCGGCTTGCTCGCGCAGCGCGCGCTGGCCAATGGCCTCTTGCTGCGGCGTTTGCAAGCGCTGCTGTTGCCACTGCAATTGCTGCTGTGCCTGTGCCTGTGCCTGTGCTTGTTGTTGGGCACGTTGAAACTCCAGTCGCTGCGCGTCTTGCTGCTGGCGCCCTGTGCGCTCGGCCTGTTCTTGCTGACTGCGCAAGGCACGTTCTGCGGCGCTGGCCTGGTCGCGCTGGCGCTGCAGCTCTTGCTGACGCACCGCGCTGTCGTGTGCTGCACGCTGCTCGTTTTGAAGGCGAGCTTGCTCCTGGCGGGCCTGAAGGTCAGCGCCCAGCAAACTGCCGGGCGCGCGACTGTTGGGCTGCTCGACTGGGCGCTCGCTCAGTTGCGCGGGCGCGCCAGGCCGGCCCGACTGAGCGCCAAACGCCCGCCCGTCGGGGCCGCCCAGTACCCGGTCTTGGCCTCGTGTGAGCGGCGTCGGTTGCACCAAGGCACCGGGCGCGGCGGCACCAGGGCGTTGCACCGCTGGCGGTGTCACGCTAGCCGGTGGTGTGGGCGGCGGTGTGAATGGTGTCACGCCAGCCGGTGGTGTGGGCGCAGCCGGTGCAGGGCGCACGCCGTAGCCGCCAGCTGGCGTGTTGCTGCGAGTGTCAACCGGCGCGCCCCGAAAGCTGTCAAAACCGTCCGTGCGGCGGCCCACCAGCGAGGCTCGGGCCAGCTCGTCGGCGCTGAGCCAGGACGCCCGCCCGCGCACTGTGCGCCCGCGCTCAAAGTCGTCGCCTGCCGCAGCGGTAATTGCACTGCCTTGGCGCTGGAACCGGTAACGCTCGCCCTCGTTGAAATTGAGGGCAACGACGTTGTGGTTGATCTGCGTGATGTACACCGTGCTGGCGGGGTAGGCGGGTCTGAACGCCTCGCCCGGTGCAAGCGGGAACCAGCCTAGCGGCGCGCGCGTACCACCACCTGGCCCGCCAATAAAGCCCACCAGCGCCGGCGCATACACCGGACGCGGCGGCAACTGCCCCGGCACCCAGCCCCATTGCGGGCCAATTTGCGCCCAGCGCCCATAGTGAAACGGCGCAAAGCCCCAAGGCGCGTCGTCCACCCAGGTCCAACCCCAGGGCGAGACCCATCGCCACTGGCCGGCGCGGTAGGGTGCCCAGTCGCTGGCTATCCCGCGGGGAATCCACACCGCACCGTAGGCGGCGTCTTCACGCCAGTCGCCATAGCGGTCCAGCTGTTGGTAGCCCACCACTTCACGCGGCAAATAGCGCGCTGCGGCGGACTGATCTTCTAGCCGGTCGCGCGCAGCCGCCCAGGCATCGAAAACGTCTTGCAGCGCCGCGCCAGGGGCTGCGGGCGTCAAGTGAGTGCCTAAAAAGCTGCCTTGCTGGTCAGCATTGATGGTCAGCGGCGCGGCGCGCTCGCCCTCAATCAAGCCGCTGCCCAGCTGCACCACCACCCGGGTGACACCGGTTTGCAGGTTCACATCAACCCGGTATTGGCCCGGCTGGCTGGGGGTAAATGTCAAATTGGGTGTGCTCACGCTCAGGCGCTGTCCGCTGCCGAGCGAGCGCACCCGCAGCTGCAAGCTGCCGTCGTCAAGGCGCAGCCCGGTGGTGCTGTGGCTCACCTGCTGCAGCCGCAAGCTGGTTTGGCCACTCAGCCGCAGCGTCGTGGCGCCCACCTGCAGTTCAGCCCGAGCACCGCGCCCAGTCGCGATGCGGTCGCCGCCAGTCAGCGGCTGGTTCAGGTCGGTGTCGCTCCAGACTTGTGCTGCCGCGCTGCCGCCGCCCGAGGGTGCCAGCACGTTGACGGGGCCTTCAACCAAGTTGATACGCGCAACCTGGTCGGGCGGGTCGGGCGCGCCGTTGGTTTGCGCCTGCACCGGCAGGGCCGTGGCCAGCACAGCCGCGCCAAGCCAAATCAGGGTGAAAACGCGGCGCAGGGCGAACGGGGACATAGGCTGCTTTCTCGCAAGGTCAAGGGCTTAAGTTACTCAATCTGCTCAATCTGCTTAACGCGCAAAGGTGTGGGCCGGTCTGCCTTTGTTGTGTAAAGCCCGCTGCAACCCGTGCGAGGCGCTTCAAAAGCGCAGCCGAGGGCTCAAAAAATGGCTTTTTTGCCTAAAAGTATGTCAAGCCGTTGTGCTGGCTTGTTAGAGTGCTACTTAAACAGTAGCAAAGTTATTTTTCAGCAAAAGCCCGCTCCACCACAAAGTCACCCGGTTTGGAGGTGCTGCCTTCATTAAAACCCCAGGTCTCCAGCATGTGCTTGAGGTCTTTGAGCATGCCGGGGCTGCCGCAGAGCATGACGCGGTCGCAGGCAGCGTCGAGGTGCGGCAAGCTCAGGTCGGTGAACATTTTGCCGTTGGCCATCAGGTCGGTCACGCGGCCCATGTTGCGGTAGCTCTCGCGGGTCACGGTGGGGTAGTACAGCAGCTGCTGAGCGATCATTTCGCCCAAAAACTCATGCTGGGGCAGGTGCTCGACCACCAGGTCATGGTAGGCCAGCTCATCGGCTTGGCGCACGCCGTGCACCAAAATCACCTGTTCAAACATCTCGTAAGTCGCTGGGTCGCGGATGATGCTCATGAACGGGGCCAGCCCGGTGCCGGTGGACAGCAAATACAGGCGCTTGCCGGGCAGCAGGTAGTCAATGAGCAAGGTGCCGGTGGGTTTTTTTCCCACGATCACAGTGTCGCCCACTTTGATGTGCTGTAGCCGCGACGTCAGTGGACCCTCGGGCACCTTGATGCTCAAAAACTCGAGGTGTTCGGCGTAGTTGGGGCTCACGATGCTGTAAGCGCGCAGCAGCGGTTTGTCGTTTACCCGCAGGCCAATCATGGTGAAGTGGCCGTTTGAAAACCGCAGCGACGTGTCGCGCGTGGTGGTGAAAGTAAACAGCCGGTCAGTCCAGTGGTGAACGGACAAAACACGTTCTTCGTTGAAAGCGCTCATGGTGTTGGTAGCCAAGGATAAAAAGATGGAAATAAACGCAAATAGTGATTGTCGATGATGCGCATCGCACAGCGGGACTTGCGGCCGGCGGGAGCGGCCCGGCGAGGTGTGAAAAATCAGTTTTGCCGTCCACCCTGAGCCGGCCAAAGTGGGCCGGTGTGCTGGGCCATGTTGGGCAGCACGCTGTGCTGGCTTGCTGGGCGCGCCTCGCGCGCTCGCTTGCCGGGCCTGCAAGCGGGCATTTCCACGCCAAATGGCTTCGCTAAGTCGCGTGGCTTAAAATGCATCACCACCATTTTTCCAACCAGAGTTCTTATGCCTAAAAAAATCCGCGTCGAAGCCGACATTTGCGCCCCAAAACCTGTGCCGCCAAACGGCTACACCATCACTACCGGGCACGGTCAAAAAATCAGCCTGGAGCGCGGCTCACACACACGCAGCAAAAAGAACCCTGGCAAGCGCCCGTCCAAAGGCGGTTGAACAGCCATGAACTCTGGCGGCAAGCCGGGGCAAAAAAAAGCGCCTTCGAGGCGCTTTTTTTCTACCTTTGAG
>JAYULP010000324.1:0-3674 GCA_043763445.1 Polaromonas sp. | reverse complement strand
GCTCGACGGGCTGCTCAACGTCCCAAAGTACAAGC
Source organism: Polaromonas sp. (assembly GCA_043763445.1). GTDB lineage: Bacteria > Pseudomonadota > Gammaproteobacteria > Burkholderiales > Burkholderiaceae_C > Polaromonas. Next base: position 3,639 of record JAYULP010000324.1, on the reverse strand, counting down.
GTGGTGTCATCGTCTGAACGGGCCGACCTGATTACCGCTTCAGACGAGCCAGACGTGCGTAGGCGCGCGCGCATTCGTTTGGAGCTGGCGAGCTCTTATTTTGAGCAAGGCCAAACCAATGTGGCGCTGGACGAAATCAAGCAGGCCCTGAACACCGACCCGACATTTGCCGACGCCTACAACTTGCGCGGGCTCGTCTACATGCGGCTCAACGACGTACCACTGGCGGAGGACAGCTTCAAACGCGCCTTGTCAATTAGCAGCCGAAACGCCGACGTAGCGCACAACTACGGCTGGCTGCTTTGTCAGCAATCAAGATACCCTGAATCCAATGTTTATTTTGCCCAAGCAACAGGCAATCCAACTTACCAGGGTAAAGCCCGCACGCTGATGGTCCAGGGCGTGTGTCAAGTTCGTGCGGGTCAAACGGCAGAAGCTGAGCGCACGCTTTATCAGTCCTATGAGCTCGATCCGAACAACCCGGTGACTGGTTTTAACCTTGCCAATGTGCTGTATGTCAGGGGCGAGTACACCAAGGCGCAGTTCTACATCCGACGCTTAAACAACGGTGACTTGGCCAATGCTGAGACACTGTGGTTAGGTATTCGTACCGAGCGCCGGTTAAACAACCGCGACGCGGAAATTCAGCTTGCGAGTCAGCTGAAAAAACGGTTTGCACAGTCGCCTCAAACCGCGTCTTATGAACGAGGCGCTTTCAATGATTGAAAAAGCCTCGCAGCCCGGTGGCTTTAACACTGACCAAGCCGACAGCGCATTGGTCTGCAGCGTCCCGGGCTGCCCGGACACGGTGACAGCAGGCAGACTGCTGCGCGAAGCCCGAGAGTCCGCAGGAGTGCAGTTGGCAACACTTGCCGCAGCACTGAAAGTGCCTGTCAAAAAGCTGCAAGCGCTAGAGTCAGATTGCCACGACTTGTTAATCGACGCTGTATTCGTGCGGGCTTTGGCGTGCAGTGTGTGCCGCTCGCTAAAGGCGGACCCAACACCCGTGTTGGCGCTGTTGCCGTTGTCTGGTTTGCCTTCGCCCAACCCGACATCAACTGAGGTGCCGCCCCCCTTTTATGCCCGCCACAGTACGATCAAGCCCACCAGCCGCTCGCCGATTTCGGTACCGGCGGCTGTAGGTGGTGTGTTTTTGCTTGCAGCGGTTGTTGTTGTGGTGTTTTTCCCCGCCATACGTGAGAGCTCCGTGGCTAGCAAGCTATCAGGCTTGACCCGCGATGCAATGCATGATGTTGCCAGCCCAGCTCGCCCTATGCCCTTTGCGCCGGAGTCTCTGCCGAGTTCCGGTGCTGAAGCGCCGACGCCTGGCATTGTGGAAGTCGCCGGGCCGAAATCTTCCCGGGCCAGCAACCCTGACTCGCCCAGCAGTTCAGGCGCTGCCAGTGGCGGTAGATTGAAGTCTGCGGACGGGGCGTTCTTGCCGCCCGCCTCGACGGCCAGCCCGCTGCCGTTAGTGCTTGCTGCCACAGCCATAGCGCCGCCCGTTGGGGGTGCGGCTGCCTCGTTGCGCGCCGCTGCTGAATCGCCAGCGGGCGCGCGCTTGCTGACCATCAACGCTACAGCGCAGCCGACCTGGGTGATGGTCACTGATGCCAAAGGTGTAGTGATCTTCAGCCGTAACATTGGCGCAGGGCAAGAGGTGGCCATTGCTGGCCTTGTGCCGTTGTCTGTAGTCGTGGGCCGGGCCGATGCTGCCCGCGTAACCGTGCGTGGCGTGACCATGGATATGGGCGTTCACACCAAAGAAAATGTCGCGCGATTTGAGGTGAAATAGTGACAGATCAGCAACCTATTGCGTCAGCTTTTGCACAACCACGCCGCTCCAGTCAGGCGCGGGTGACGTGGGGTTCTCGCGTCGTTACCGTCGGGGGTGACGCCCCAGTGCGCATCCAGTCCATGACCAACACCGACACGGTGGACGCCGTTGGCACCGCCATTCAGGTCAAGGCCCTAGCGATTGCCGGCTCCGAGCTGGTTCGCATCACAGTCAACACACCCGAGGCGGCCCAAGCCGTGCCGTATGTGCGCGAACAGCTCGACCGTATGGGCGTTGATGTGCCGTTAATTGGTGACTTTCACTACAACGGCCACCGGCTGCTAACAGACTACCCGGCGTGTGCGCAAGCCTTGTCCAAATACCGTATCAACCCAGGCAACGTCGGAAAAGGCGAAAAGCACGACCGGCAGTTCAGCCAGATGATCGAAGTTGCGGCTCGCTGGAACAAGCCGGTACGCATTGGGGTCAACTGGGGAAGTTTGGATCAAGAGTTGCTTGCTAAGCTGATGGACATCAACAGTGCCCGCCGCGCGCCCTGGGACGCCAAGCAGGTGATGTACGAGGCCCTGATCTCTTCGGCAATCGGCTCTGCTCAGCGGGCCGAAGCGATTGGTTTGGCGGCGTCGCAAATTATTTTGTCCTGCAAAGTCAGTGGCGTGCAGGACTTGATTTCAGTCTATCGTGCGCTCGCTGCCAGAACTCATCACGCCTTGCATTTGGGTTTAACTGAGGCTGGCATGGGAACCAAGGGAGCAGTCGCGTCAGCCACTGCATTGGCAATTTTGCTGCAAGAAGGCATTGGCGACACCATTCGCGTGTCGCTTACGCCGCAGCCCGGCGAGGCCCGTACGCAAGAAGTGGTTATTGCCTCCGAGATCATTCAATCGCTTGGCTTGCGTAACTTTGTACCCAGCGTCACCGCCTGCCCGGGCTGTGGTCGCACGACCAGCACCACGTTCCAAGAACTAGCCAAGCAAATTGACGACTTTTTGCGGGCTCAAATGCCGGTATGGCGCAAGCAATATCCGGGTGTTGAGGCTATGAAGGTGGCTGTGATGGGGTGTATTGTCAACGGGCCGGGCGAGAGCAAACATGCTGACATTGGTATCAGCCTGCCCGGTTCGGGTGAAGCGCCCGCCGCACCGGTGTTCATTGACGGTGAAAAACGGCTGACGCTGCGCGGACACGACATCGCCAACGAGTTTCAAGTCATTGTGGAGACCTACATTGAAAAGCGGTTTGGTGCAGCCAGAGCCGCACCCTAGCGCTGTGGTCTTGCGCGCAACGCTGCTGCCGCTGTCGTAGCGCGGTTTTCAGGTCAAAAAAAGCTGCTTGCCCAGATGTTCAAACCCTCGGCAGCTATTAAATACATAGTAAGTAATTCCATGGCTGACAAATTGACTGCCGTCAAAGGCATGAACGATATTTTGCCGCCCGACTCAGCGCGCTGGGAGTGGCTCGAAGACAAAGTGCGCGTCGTGATGGCGCAATCGGCATATCGCAGCATCCGCACACCGATCCTTGAGCAGACAGCGTTGTTCGTGCGCGGCACAGGCCAGAGCACCGACATCGTTGAAAAAGAGATGTACTCGTTTGAAGACCGGCTCAACGGCGAGCAGCTGACGCTGCGCCCAGAGAACACTCCCGGCGTCGTGCGCGCGGCGATTCAGCACAACCTGACCTATGACGGTGGCAAGCGCCTGTACTACATGGGGCCGATGTTTCGCCACGAGCGGCCCCAGCGTGGCCGTTACCGGCAGTTCTATCAGCTTGGCGCTGAGGCGTTGGGGTTCGCTGGGCCTGAAGTGGACGCCGAGCTGATGCTGCTGGCCCACAGCTTG